>CAJXTP010000280.1 GCA_913061335.1 uncultured Loktanella sp. | reverse complement strand
CCTTGGCAGCGCTGTTCATCGGCTACCACCTGATCATGGGGATCGGTGGGGCGGACATGCCCGTCGTCGTCTCCATGCTCAACAGCTACTCTGGCTGGGCGGCAGCGGCGATTGGTTTCTCGCTCGGCAATGATCTGATGATCGTGGTCGGCGCACTTGTCGGCTCGTCTGGGGCAATCTTGTCATACATCATGTGTAAGGCAATGAACCGGAGCTTCGTTTCCGTCATTTTGGGCGGCTTCGGCGGCCCACAAGGCGAGCAGATGGCAGTCGAGGGCGAACAGATCGCAATCGACGCAGACGGCGTTGCAACCGCACTCAACGAGGCGGACAGCGTCATCATCATTCCCGGTTACGGGATGGCTGTGGCACAGGCGCAATCTGCGGTGGCTGACTTGGTGCGCAAACTGCGCGCGCAAGGCAAAACCGTGCGTTTCGCGATCCACCCTGTGGCAGGGCGCTTGCCTGGTCACATGAACGTGCTGCTGGCCGAAGCCAAAGTGCCTTACGATATCGTCATGGAAATGGACGAGATCAACGACGACTTCCCAACCACGGACGTCGCCATTGTGATCGGGTCCAATGACATCGTGAACCCCGCCGCCCAAGACGACCCGAACAGCCCCATCGCGGGCATGCCGGTTCTGGAATGCTGGAAAGCGAAACAAGTGTTCGTGTCCAAGCGTGGGCAAGGGACGGGTTACTCGGGCATCGAAAACCCGCTGTTCTTCAAAGAAAACACGCGGATGTTCTACGGCGACGCCAAAGCATCGCTCGACACGCTTCTGCCAAAAATCGACTAAACAAAAAGCCCCGCTAGAAATAGTGGGGCTTTTTAATTCAATGGCGGCATCGAGCCCAATTTACCGTTTTTCTGTCCCGCAGCTAAAGTCCGCTTTCGGGGAACGAGAAGATCACCCGCGGAAAATTCGGTCCAACCTCTTCCAACGATGTCACCTGTTCGCACGCAGATGGTTAGATGGTCCTCCGATGCGCATCACGGGCCACCAGACCGCCCCGTCCGGCGGAGGCCAGCCTATGGCTCCGGCACTCAACGAAAAACTTGGTTGCCCGTCTTCATCCATAAAAACTGCAAATCACCACAGGTTCGTTTCTCAGACGGTAACAGCGCCACTTGGTGAAAATCGCTGCGTCGCCGAAACTCCTCTGCTGCGAACGCGAGTAAATGCTGCATACCCACACCACGCAGGATTGCCGCCCCCCCCCCAGGCGAACGACAAGGTCGGCTTGGTCCCGCCTGACGACATTCGCTTACACAATGGGTAAGTTTATTAATAGTTCAGAAGAACTTTTCAGCTATCTCGAAGGAGAAATAGCTAAAAGGGTCGAAAATGTATGGAATGGTGAATGAAGGGATCCGTAGCTTCATTGAGAAAGAGCACGGTGCCGAAATGTGGCTTTCCATTTGCAAGTCCGCCAATGTCGATACGGCATCTTTTGAGCGTATGACAAGTTATGACGATTCAATCACCTATGCTCTGGTCGGAGCTATCTGCCAACATACGGGGCTCCCCGCCGACAATGTTCTCAAAGTTTTTGGCACCTATTGGGTCGAGTTCGCGGGATCATCAAATTTCGGCACGTTCCTTCGATTGGCTGGAAATTCTTTTGTGTCGCGGATCAAGGGTCTAGACGATATGCATGATAGTATCTTATTGTCGATGCCGCATCTCAAACCGCCTTCGTTTGAGATTGAAGAGATTGGTGAGGATACTTACCTTCTTGATTACTACTCCGAGCGTGACGGGCTGGCTCCTATGGTTATCGGGTTGCTTTACGGCTTGGCGGCAGAGACCGATGAGAAAATCAACATTGAACAAGTGACTTTCAAGAAAGAGGTTACTGAGCCTGACCAATTTAGGGTGACACTTTTAAAATGACTGCGGTAATTTCACTTGCCGATGGTTCATGCGCGCTCAATGACTTTTTCGGGATTGGAGCCGCCTCTATCGCGCAATTTATGCCAATGCATGTTCTGCTGAACCCAGAGGGACAGATATCCGCAATTGGTCCGACGCTCACGAAAGTTCTGATGCGGGACCCTCACAATTGCGTCTTTCTTGACGTTTTCAAAATTATCCGCCCCCGTAACCTCCATACACTAGACGATATTTTGGCAAAGGCTGGCGCAAAATTTGCCCTATCCAGCACAGGACCCGATCATCAGGAAATCTTGTTTCGCGCAATGGCTATTCGGTTGGTAAACCCCGAGGGGTGGACTCTTATTGACTTGAGCTTTGGAGCAAACAGCGCGGAATTCGTGAAACGCTATTCTTTGACCAGCACCGATTTCCGTCCGAACGACTTGTCGATAGATTTGCTATACACGTTTGAAATTCAAAGAGCTTTGCTAAAAGACAGCGAAGACTTGACCGCTGCACTCAAGCTCGCAAAGGCAGAGGCCGAAGACATTGCCATGCTTGACACCTTAACAGGGTTGGCGAACCGCCGCGCGCTTCATACGCGACTGGATGAAACGCTTTTTGGGCGGCATGGCAGTGGCCCGTTCACGCTCATTTTGGTAGACCTCGACAAATTCAAGTTGGTCAATGACGATTTTGGGCATGCTGCTGGTGATGCAGTGTTGCAACACACGGCACAATGCCTTGCAAGTATCGCTGGAGGCACCGGTTTTGCTGCCCGTCTAGGAGGAGATGAATTTGCGATCATACTGCCTCTTGACGCATCCGCCTCTCAAGCAAAAGGTTTTGAACTTGTCGATCGTATTTCCACAGAGATCAGTATTGACCATTTGAAGTGTTCAGTCTCCGCTAGCCTTGGACTTACGTCGTTTATGCCGGTGACCGCGACGTCGTGTGATCGCCTGATGCGCGAAGCAGATGTCGCGCTATACCGAGCAAAAAAGCTCAACCAGCCTTTGGTTGTAGTCACGCCACAGATGCTCAAAGAGTTTGGCGTCAACAGGGCCAAGACCGTCGATATTGAGCGCGGTTTGAAGGCTGGAGAGTTCTTCCCTTATTTCCAACCACAACTTGACCTGTCGAGCGGTCGGGTCACGGGGGTTGAAGTTTTGGCGCGCTGGCGACATCCAGAGAGAGGGGTTCTATCCCCGGCTGAGTTTCTTGATAATGCTTCAAAAGCCGGTTTACTCGTGACACTGGATGAACAGGTTCGTGGAAAAGCCTTGGAAGCCTTTAGCGAGATGTCTCAGTTAAGTTTGGCGGGATGCACATTGTCATTAAACCTGACCGCCGCAAACCTAAGAGCTCTGGATTTCATCCAAAATCTTCAAGATGAGGTTCTATTTGCAGGACTTACGCCCAATCAGGTTCAGCTTGAGTTGCTTGAGACAATTTTTCTTGATGGACGCGACAAGCTGCTTATCAGCCAATGCCGTGCGATTAGAGAGGCCGGTTTCGGCCTAGCGCTAGACGATTTTGGCACCGGACATGCATCAATTTCCTCGCTCATCGATATCCCCCTCACGACGTTAAAAATAGACCGGTCTTTCATCACCGGTATTGATAAAAACGATAAATTGAGAAGCATTACGAGGACAATTATTCGTATGGCACGTGATATTGGAATCGATGTCCTAGCCGAAGGCGTTGAGACAGCGGAAGAACGAAGTGTGCTTGTTGAAATGAACTGTCAGTATGTCCAAGGATATTACTTTGCTCGCCCAATGGATGCGTGTGCACTTCGTGAATGGCTCTCTCCTAATGAGCTTGCCTGCCAAGCATGATTTCTTGGTCCCGTCACGGGTTTGCGGACTCAGTGAGGGCTTCTTCCCACCCAAGTTGCATATCGTATCTGATGTAGCATATGAAAAGCAGCCATTGGCACCGCCATAGTCAATGGCGGCTTTGTCCGCATAGTCGCCATTCGACAGAACACTCCCTCAACCGCAGCCCAATGGTTCC
>CAJXTP010000279.1 GCA_913061335.1 uncultured Loktanella sp. | reverse complement strand
CGGGGTCATGTCCTTGGTCCGGCCATTGTAAACAAGACCTTCAATATCACATAACCACACATTTTCACGCTTAACGCCAAGCTTAAGCAACATATTCAGACAAGCGATGCCCGCCGCACCGCCGCCTGTGCTGACGACTTTGATGTCGGCAAAGTTCTTTTTCGCAAGCCGCAGGGCGTTTGTTGCAGCCGCACTGACCACAATCGCAGTGCCGTGCTGGTCGTCATGAAACACGGGGATGTTCATGCGTTCGCGGCACAGTTTTTCAACAATGAAACACTCAGGGGCTTTGATGTCTTCAAGGTTGATCGCGCCGAATGTGGGCTCTAGCGCACAGACTATATCGGCCAGCTTTTCAGGGTCGGCTTCGTTTAGCTCAATGTCAAAACAGTCGATGTTGGCGAATTTCTTGAATAGGACGGCTTTGCCTTCCATCACGGGTTTGGACGCAAGGCCGCCGATATTACCAAGGCCAAGCACAGCCGTGCCGTTGGTGACAACCGCCACAAGATTGCCGCGCGCCGTATAATCGCGGGCAGTCTCAGGGTTTTTGGCAATCTCAATACAGGCTTCCGCAACGCCGGGGGAATAGGCGCGGGCAAGGTCGCGGCCATTAGCCATTGGTTTGGTCGCACGGATTTCCAATTTTCCGGGCTTAGGAAACTGGTGATAGTCCAATGCGGCCTGACGGGCGCGGTCATCTGTCTTGTCTGTCATAGGGTCCCCCTGCGGTATAGTTTAACGTTAAACTACTTTCGTATCTTAGGGCAAGTTATATGGTAAATATATACAAAACCCTTACGGTCTTGCAAATATCCCTATGTCGGATCAAGTTCTTTGCATGAGTAATACCACAAAAATTCGCGCCGAAGTGCGCCTGCCGTCCACCAACCTACGTGCTGACCTTGGGTTTTTCGATAAAACGCTGCGGATGCGACTGGATTCGATCTATCCGGCCGATGATCCCGCGGTTGCGGTTTATTCCGGCCACGGGTTGCGCGTGCGGCTTGAGGCCAGCGATGATCCGGCGGCGCATTTGCGCATTATGACTGATGACGCGGGCTTTGCGGATGGGGTCAAAACCTTGATCGCACCGGGTGGCACGCAAATCGACATCGCGCCGTTGAACCCCCCGCTGGAATTGCCGACAACGGATCATGCTTTTGTCGTGCGCCGCCTTGCAGACCAAGCCCCATGGGTGATTGGGCGCGCGGGCATGCAGTACCGCGATCTGATCCCGTCGCGGCTTGGCGGGTCAATTATCGCTAGCCATATCCGCATTCCCGACGGCGGCCCCGTGCCTGACATGGTGCATTTTCACCGCGTCGGTTTTCAGCTGATCTATTGTTATCGCGGCTGGGTCGATGTGGTGTACGAAGACCAAGGCGGCCCGATCCGCCTGCATGCGGGTGATTGTTTCATCCAGCCCCCCGAAATCCGGCACCGCGTGCTCGAAGCATCGGACGGTATCGAAGTAATCGAAATTGGCGTGCCCGCCGAACACATCACCGAAATTGACCACGATATGACGCTGCCGACCGCTGATCTGCGCCCCGATCGGGACTGGCAGGGGCAACGGTTTGTGCACAATATTGGGGCCGATGCAGCTTGGACGCCGACCCGCGCAGGTTTTGAAGCCCGCGACACGACCATCGCGCATAACACGCAAAATGTGGCGGGTGTGCAGGTGCTACGGCGCGCGGCGGGAACACCAGAATGGTCCGCCCATGACGCCGACATTCATTTCACGTTTGTCCTCGAAGGGCAGATGACGCTTGAGGGCGAAGGCAAAGACCCTTTCCGGCTTTCCGCGGGCGACGCTTTCGTCATTCCGCCCGATATGGCGACGCGCTATAGTGATCCATCCGATGATCTGGAATTGCTCGAGGTGTCTTTGCCCGGCATATTCACGCTGAACAGTCGCCTTGCAAATAATTGACCGAATGGTAAAAAGTAATACCATAGCAGGAGCCAAAACATGTCATTAATCGAAACCGCCCGCGCCGTGCGTGAAAACGCCCACGCACCCTATTCGAAGTTTAAGGTTGGGGCCGCGGTGCTGGCAGCCTCTGGCACCGTCTACGCTGGATGTAACGTCGAAAACGTGGCCTACCCCGAAGGGACCTGCGCCGAGGCGGGCGCGATTGCGGCGATGATCGCAGGTGGCGACACAAAAATCATTGCAGTTGCCGTCATCGCAGACAGCCCACAACCGGTATCACCGTGCGGTGGTTGCCGCCAAAAGATTGCAGAATTTGCAGACGGCGATGTGGTTGTCACGCTAGCGACGACAGACGGTACTGTGTTAGAGACGACAGTCGGCAAGCTGCTTCCCGGCAGCTTTGATGCCGATTATATGAGCCGCGCTTAGATGATGGATGCCCGCGCAATTATCGCCAAAATCAAGGCGGAAATCGCCCCAACCGACGATGAATTATGTTGGTTCACCAATGGGTTATCAACTGGGTTGGTGTCTGACGCACAAGCTGGCGCGTTTGCCATGGCAGTCTGTCTTAACGGGCTATCTGACGCGGGGCGCGTGGCGCTGACCACTGGCATGCGCGACAGCGGTGATGTGCTGAAATGGGATCTTGATGGGCCGGTTTTGGACAAACATTCAACGGGCGGCGTGGGTGATCCTGTGTCGCTTTTGCTGGCGCCGATGTTGGCCGCTTGCGGTGTGTTTGTACCGATGATCTCGGGGCGCGGGCTTGGGCATACCGGCGGCACGCTTGATAAACTTGAAGCAATTCCCGGCGTCAAAACAGACGTATCAGAGGCGCAGTTGCGGCGCATTTTACGTAAAACAGGGTGTGCAATTGTGGGCGCGACGGGGGCCATCGCGCCTGCGGATAAACGGCTTTACGCGATCCGCGATGTGACGTCGACCGTCGATAGCATCGACCTGATCACCGCCTCAATCCTATCTAAAAAACTGGCCGCTGGGCTTGAGGGGCTCATTTTGGATGTCAAAACTGGCTCGGGCGCGTTTATGAAAACGCAAGCAGAGGCGGAAACATTGGCCCGTGCGCTGGTCGATGTGGCCAATAATGCAGGCTGCCCGACAGCCGCATTTGTGACGGATATGGACGAACCCCTTGCGCCAGCGCTCGGCAATGCCGTCGAGGTCGCGGTCTGCATGGAGGTGTTGTCAGGCAACAGGTTGGCGGCTCCGCGCTTGCATGATTTGACCATCGCGCTGGGCGCGCGGGTCTTGGCCCTGCACGGCGAAGCCGAGGGTGAGGCCGAAGAAAAGCTGAAAGACGCAATTTCATCTGGTCGTGCGATGACGCATTTTGCTGCCATGATTGCTGAAATGGGTGGACCGCCGGATATGGCCGAAGACTGGCGCACGCATTTGCCGGCAGCCCCCGTTGTCGGTGACGTCATGGCCCCAATGGACGGGTACATCACCGCGATCGACGGTGAGGCGCTTGGCCTTGCAGTTGTCGGTCTTGGCGGTGGACGCCGCGTTGAAACCGATAGGATAAATCCTGCCGTGGGGCTGAAAGATATGATCAGATTGGGCGTAAAAGTTGGACAAAACCAACCTCTGTGTACCGTTCACGCCGCGAACGAGGATGCAGCACAGGCCACCGCCGCCGCAGTTCTGGCCGCGATTACAATCGGTGAAAAACCCGACGTGCAGCCGCTCGTTCGCGCAAGGATATCGTGAATGGGCCGCGCATTTTTGATCGTAATCGACAGCGTGGGGATTGGCGGCGCACCGGACGCTGACCAATACTTTAACGGCGATGTGCCTGATACTGGTGCCAACACTTTTGGACATATCGCACAGGCGCGGGCCAAGGTGGGGACGCCGCTGAAAGTTGGCACGCTTGATGCGCTAGGCCTTGGTGCTGCGCTTGAGCTCGCATCCGGGATGAAAATACCCGGATTTAACGCGACGCCGACAGGCGCG
>CAJXTP010000278.1 GCA_913061335.1 uncultured Loktanella sp. | reverse complement strand
GCGAGGAAATGCTGCGTCAGCAATAGCCGCGGGTGCATCAGGCCGGTTTGTCCGCAATCTGTGAGTTCACCTGATTGGTTTCGCTGCGTCTTGCATGAATGACCGGTTTCCCTGCTGCAAGGCAGCGCCGAGAATTGTGCGCCCGCGGCATTTTTCGCGCGGCGATCACACACAGCACAAGATACGAATTCACAGAGTGGGCTCTAAGCCGACATTGAATACCAATAGAAAAAGCCCCCGCCGATTTCTCGGCGGGGGCTTTTATTTCTTTGCAAACAAATTTCGCTAAGCGAAATTTACCAGTCTTCACGCACCACGATGCGTGTTTTGATTGGCAGCTTCATTGCCGCGAGGCGCAGGGCTTCGCGGGCAACTACTTCTGCAACGCCGTCGATTTCGAACAAGACGCGGCCAGGTTTTACCTTGCACGCCCAGAAATCGATGGAACCTTTACCTTTACCCATACGAACTTCGACGGGCTTAGAGGTAACAGGTGTGTCTGGGAAAATACGGATCCAGACACGACCCTGACGTTTCATCTGACGAGTCATTGCACGACGGGCAGCTTCGATCTGGCGCGCAGTGATACGCTCCGGCTCGGTTGCTTTCAGACCGAATGAACCGAAGTTCAGGTCAGACCCACCTTTTGCAAGGCCGCGAATACGGCCTTTGTGCAGTTTGCGGTGTTTTGTACGCTTTGGTTGTAGCATTTATCTATTTCCCTTAGCGACGTGGGCCGCGAGGGACAGCGCCCTCTTGCAGCTCAGCATGTTTACGGTCGTGCGCTTGCGGATCGTGCTCCATGATCTCACCTTTAAAGATGAAGACCTTGATGCCGATGATCCCATAAGGCGTCATAGCCTCATACAGCGCATAGTCGATGTCAGCACGCAGTGTGTGCAAAGGAACGCGACCTTCACGGTACCATTCAGTACGCGCGATTTCAGCGCCACCAAGACGGCCTGCGAGGTTCACACGGATACCAAGGGCACCCATGCGCATCGCGTTCTGTACCGAACGCTTCATAGCGCGACGGAAAGACACACGACGCTCAAGCTGCTGACCAATGGATTCAGCAACCAAGGCTGCGTCCAGTTCAGGCTTGCGCACTTCGACAATGTTCAGATGCAGTTCGGATGCAGTCAACTTAGCAAGCTTGGAACGCAGACCTTCGATGTCTGCACCTTTCTTGCCGATGATCACACCAGGACGGGCTGCGTGGATTGTGACGCGGCACTTTTTGTGCGGACGCTCAATGATCACGCGGCTAATGCCGGATTGAACACATTCTTTTTTGATGAACGCTTTGATCGCGAGATCTTCCAACAGCAGGTCACCATAGTCTTTGGTGTCTGCATACCAGCGGCTATCCCAGGTACGGTTGACCTGAAGACGCATACCGATTGGGTTTACTTTATTACCCATTTGATTGCTCCTCAACTTGGCGGACCACAATTGTGATTTCCGAGAATGGCTTGACGATCTTGCCGAAACGACCACGTGCCCGAGGGCGACCGCGCTTCATGATCAGGTTTTTGCCGCAATATGCTTCGGCAACAACAAGTTCATCCACGTCGAGGTTGTGGTTGTTTTCAGCATTCGCGATGGCCGACTGAAGACACTTCTTCACGTCGTCCGAGATCCGCTTTTTAGAGAAAGTCAGGTCCGTGAGGGCCTTTTCAACTTTCTTGCCACGGATCAATGCGGCAACCAGGTTAAGTTTCTGTGGCGAAGTGCGGAGCATGCGCAGTTTTGCACGTGCTTCGTTTTCGGCCACGCGGCGGGGATTGTTATCCTTGCTCATGGCTTATTTCCGCTTCGCTTTTTTGTCTGCAGCGTGACCGTGGTAAGTCCGTGTTGGTGAATACTCACCGAACTTTTGACCGATCATGTCTTCAGACACGTTAACAGGGATGTGCTTCCGGCCGTTGTACACACCAAAGGTGAGACCAACGAACTGAGGCAAGATGGTAGACCGACGCGACCAAATCTTGATCACTTCTTTGCGGCCGCTTTCGCGGGACGCTTCGGCCTTCTTGAGGACGTACGCGTCCACAAAAGGGCCTTTCCATACGGAACGAGCCATTCTTAACGACCCTTCTTTTTGGCATGACGCGAACGCACGATAAGGCGCTGCGATGCTTTGTTCTTGTTACGGGTACGTGCACCTTTGGTCGGCTTACCCCAAGGAGTAACCGGGTGACGACCACCGGATGTCCGGCCTTCACCACCACCATGTGGGTGATCGACCGGGTTCATCGCGACACCACGCACAGAAGGACGGATGCCCTTGTGGCGGTTACGACCGGCCTTACCAAAGTTCTGGTTGGAGTTGTCAGGGTTCGACACGGCACCAACGGTGGCCATGCATTCCTGACGGACCAGACGCAGTTCGCCCGAAGACAAACGGATCTGAGCGTATCCACCATCACGACCAACGAACTGAGCGTAGGTACCAGCAGCACGAGCGATCTGGCCGCCTTTGCCTGGCTTCATTTCGATGTTGTGGATGATTGTACCGATTGGCATGCCAGAGAAAGGCATTGCGTTGCCGGGCTTAATATCAGCCTTGGCAGATGCAACAACCTTGTCACCGATGCTCAGACGCTGTGGGGCCAGAATGTAGTTCTGAACGCCATCTTCGTACTGGATCAATGCAATGAATGCTGTCCGGTTCGGGTCATATTCAATGCGGGTAACAGTCGCTGGCATATCCAGCTTGTTCCGCTTGAAGTCTACGATACGGTAAAGGCGCTTAGCACCCCCACCAATGCGACGCATTGTGATCCGTCCGGTGTTGTTCCGGCCGCCCGATTTTGAAAGTCCCTCAGTGAGGGCCTTCAGTGGGCGTCCTTTCCAAAGCTCCGAACGGTCAATCAGCACCAGCCCGCGCTGGCCTGGCGTCGTCGGCTTATACGACTTTAGTGCCATGATTAGCTTCTTCCGTTTGCTTGGCGGTCCCTACATGTAGGAACCTGATGTTATAGGCCCCCGTAGGTGCCAAGTAGATTTGCGACACTCGAAAACGTCACAAAAGACAGCCCCAGACGAATCTGAGGCTGAGCGATTGGGCGGATGTAACAGGGAGGGGGTGAGGAGGCAAGTGCGGGTGGCTGGAATCACACAATCTAAGTTACGCGATGCAAACTTATGGCGATTCCGCATTGGTATGGGCGCACCTAAACGCCCACCATACGGTTAATTGCGGTGTGCTGCTGGTGTCCAAATATTTGCAGGGTCTTTCGTGCCGCGCATTTCGGGATAAAATGCAGCACACCCGCATTCCTCCTTACTTTGGGCTCTTTCATCGACACGCAGATTCAACTGTTCTGCAATGCGGTGAATGTCGCTTCTGGATTCGATTTGTCCGCGACCAAGTGCCTCCTCAAAGCTGATTGCAGAGTCACCTGCACTATTAGGAAAATCATAGTAAATAACGGTAATTTCGGTCCCTGAACGACATTCGATGATTTCACGACCACCAGCAACACTCATACCGTAGTATTCCCCCTCGCTCGGGTCATCACCAACCATTCTTGGCTTCCCACCGATTGAAATCAGGCCATTTCCAAAATCAGTTGGAGTTGGCCTACTAAGGTGAATATCGCGCCACGCACATTCAGCTGGATCGACTTTCTCATAGGCTGAGCAGCCCACAGCCATGGTGAGAACCATCGAAACCGCCACTTTGTAAAAAACCGACCTCAAAAGAACGTCCCTTTCGCGAGAATGCGTCCAACTTAATGTAGGATGACGCTTGTTCAACCCCGTTCGGGCGGGCTGACGCTCGCCCATCTTGGTGCATTACACCTGCTGGCTGACCCTGCCCTATCCATCGGGATAGGTTTCATCTCGAATTTCCTCGTCAGCTATCCGACCTCGCCCAACACATTTGTGCAGCGTCGTGCAATGACAAATTATGCTG
>CAJXTP010000277.1 GCA_913061335.1 uncultured Loktanella sp. | reverse complement strand
AGCGTCAGATGTGTATAAGAGACAGACACAGTATAGTTACTGCCCAAATATTTGTTTATTGTCTTGGCCTTAGCAGGCGATTCGACGACGACGACTGGCATATGAAACTTTCAAAATCGGATGTGGTGGTAAGGGATTTGCTACATGTGGTTGGTCGCAAAGGAATGTCAATGCGCGCAAATGTCAAAGGGGAATGTTGACAGGTCCCACATCATAAGCAGGCGATAGGCCTAGTCCGCAAGCGACAACAACCCACCGCGCTGTCGTTTAATCCGTCCGTCAAGTTCTAGTGACACGATGGCGGGGGCTATTGTTGTGGGGGGGGCGCCTAGGTCGCGAATGAGTTGGTCTTCGGCTACGGGAGATGGGCCAAGTCGATCGAGGATTTGGGCATGAAGTCCGGCGATGTCGCGCAACGTGCGGTGCGGTTTGTGTGCGGGGGCAGGGAGGTCAAGTGTGGGCTGTACAGTGACCTGTCCGACGGCTTCGATGACGTCATCTGCGCTGCGGATTAACGTCGCACCGTCGCGGATCAGCATATTGCAGCCTGCGGTGCGCGCATCAAAGGGATGACCGGGAACGGCGAAGACGTCGCGCGATTGATCAAGCGCATTGCGGGCCGTGATTAAGCTGCCGGATTTTGCGGCGGCTTCCACCACGATGGTGGCGCATCCGAGGCCCGATATGATCCGATTGCGCGCAGGAAAGTGGCGTGCTTGGGGCTGTACGCCCATTGGCAGTTCTGAAATGCGCAGGCCAGATTTTGCGATGTCTTGTGCTAAGGCGCTGTTTTCAATCGGGTAAATGACATCTACGCCGCCTGCTTGCACTGCGATTGTGCCGGTGGGCAACGCGGCAATGTGAGCTGCTGTGTCCACGCCCCGTGCAAGGCCGGACACGATTACATAGCCTGCGTCGCCCAGATCGGCGGCCAATTTCTTGGCCATGCGCGTGCCTAATGACGACGCATTTCGTGCGCCCACAAGGGCGATCATCGGTTTTTGCAGCAATGATAAGTCGCCGAGCGCCCAAAGCAGCGGCGGCGCGTCTGACAGGTCGCGCAATGCGTCGGGATAGCCTGTTTGACCTGCGATCAAAAGCTGGGCTTTGTTTGCGTGTCCTGTATTTAATTCTGCAATAACAACGCCTTCGGGGCAAATTTGGTAATCTGCAACACCTGCAGCGGCGGCAATTTGGGGCAATGCATCAAGGGCTGCGGCGGCAGTCCTGTGTTCGCGCATTAAGCGGTGATAGGTCGCGGGGCCAACGCGCCGTGATCGCAAAAGGCGAAGACTACAGAATGTGATGTCTTCCGAGGAGGGGTCGACTGGGGGGGGGGAAGGAGTGTGTTTCCCGATCATCCTGTTGCTCCGCCTTGTTGCTGAACCCAGTAAAGAGCAACAGCGTTAACGAGGTGTGAACAGGTTTTCTAGGCTGAGATTGCGCGGCGTAAATCACCTAATTTTAAGGTTTTTTGGCGTAATTTTCGTATAAGTTTTGCATAAGTTTTACATATGCCGCCAAAGGGCGCCTGAAAATTTAGCAAAGTTTGCCTGTGGTACATGCAAGTGCGATTCGCGCGGTTACCCAAAAACTGGCCGATCAGCATTTATTTTGATTAATCGTCTGATTCTAATTTATTTTTCGAGACAATGTGTTGTTCACTTACAGCACGCGCTGATGGCTTTGCCTTGCGCGGACCTTCGAGGGTTGCTGAAAGGCTGCCCAAATAGTGATTCGTTCCTTTCCAGGTTGCGAGCTCAGGATCGGATGGCGGTGGTATGGGCGTATCCCACCAACTATCAATTTCAAGCGGTTTGCCACGTGCACCACCGAGCCAAAAGAGCCACCCGAAAAGAAATCCAGCCCCGCCCGAAAAATACACGTTTGAGAAGCTGACCTCGAAAAAAAGCAAGCCAGCGAAACCGAAAAGCGCGCCGCTCACCAATCCAAGATTAATTGCAAGGTCAATTCCGGTAGCATAACCTTTCACGAGGCATTTGTTTACCAAACATGCGGCGAAAATGGTGGCGATGAAATATCCTACCAGTACCCAAAGCCCCTTTGCCGTCATTATGCGCAGCAGCCAATCCGTGCCGCCTAGAAGCAAACCAAGAAGTAGCTCCATAAGAATTGGAGCTAGCACGACAAGGGGCAGCGCACGTGCAATCATGCGCCACCGCACTGTTTTGTCAGTTACAGGCTCGGATGATGGAACGAATTTTATCATCCAGCCGCCCCGCCAATCGTCAGCCCGCCGATTTTCAAGGACGGCTGGCCTACGCCGACTGGCACCCATTGTCCGGCTTTGCCGCAATTTCCGATGCCCGGATCAAGGGCGAGGTCGTTGCCGATGCCTTGGATGTTGGTGAGCGATGTTGCGCCGTCGCCGATCAGCGTTGCCCCTTTGACAGCCGCGCCGACTTTGCCGTCCTTGACGCGGTAGGCTTCGGTGCAGGAAAACACGAATTTGCCGTTGGTGATGTCGACTTGCCCGCCGCCGAACCCAACTGCGTAGATCCCGTCTTTGAGGTCCGCCACGAGGGACGCCGGATCTGCGTCGCCTGCCAGCATATAGGTGTTGGTCATGCGCGGCATTGGCGCGTGTTGATAGCTTTCGCGTCGTCCGTTGCCGGTTGGATCGACCCCCATGAGCCGCGCGTTCTGGCGATCTTGCATGTAGCCCACAAGCACGCCGTCTTCGATCAGGGTGTTCTTGGCGCTGGGCGTGCCTTCGTCATCAACGGTGATTGATCCGCGCCTGTCTGGGATGGTCCCATCGTCGAGCACGGTGACCCCTTTGGCGGCGATCTGTTGACCCATCAACCCTGCGAAGGCCGAGGTGCCTTTGCGGTTAAAGTCGCCTTCAAGCCCGTGGCCGATTGCCTCGTGTAGCAGGATGCCCGGCCAGCCAGGCCCTAGGACCACGTCCATGACGCCTGCGGGGGCTGGTTCTGCATCGAGGTTCACAATTGCGATGCGCAGTGCTTCGCGGACTGCCGGTTTCCAATGATCGGGAGAGATCAGACCGATCAAGCCTGCCCGACCGCCTGCACCTGACCCACCAGATTCGCGTTTGCCGTTTTCTTCGATGATGACCGACACGTTGAGCCGAGACATTGGCCGGGTATCTGTGACAAGCTGGCCGTCTGGGCGCAAGATCAGGATTTCTTGCAGGGAGGCAGCAAGGGTTGCTGAAACTTGCACGACCCGTTTGTCCAGATCGCGCGCAAATTGGTCGATCTCGCGCAGGATGTCGATTTTGGCAGGGAAGGTGGCCTGCAGCATCGGGTCTTCGTCAGAATAAAGTTTTCGGTTTGTCCCGATTGGCCCTGCGGACATTGTTCCACCGCCATCCGCCACGGCAAGGCGCGTCGTGCTGACTGCACGGCGCAGCGCATGTTCGTCGATGGTGCTGGAATGGCTGTATCCAGTGGTTTCACCGCGCACTGCCCGCAGGCCGAATCCTTCGGATGCATCAAAACTAGCGGTTTTCACGCGCCCGTCGTCGAATGACAGCACCTCAGACTTGCGCCGCTCTAAGAAAAGCTCGCCGTCGTCGGCCCCATTTGTCGCGTCTTGGAGGATGGACAGCGCTGTATCGCGGTCTAAATTGGTGTCGAAGGGTGCAAAAGCGTCTGCGGACATATGGTTTCCCTGCATGTTTAACAATTTTTCGGGCTTCGCGGCTGTTTGCCGCAACTCCGGTTCTTGAGTTGTTCATCAAGATATGGGACTAGTCCGACTAGATACAACGGGAATCCGTCCGACACATGGACGCAGACTCGAACAAGGGCGCGCCATAGGGCGCCATGATAGACAGGTTTTGATATGCGATTGAACACCATTGCGACTTCTTTGTGGGCCTCGGCTGGTCTGATCCTTGCTGGCGCTTCTGCGTCTGCGCAAGACGTGACCCAAGAGTTGGAAATCGTCGGCGCGCCGGTTC
>CAJXTP010000276.1 GCA_913061335.1 uncultured Loktanella sp. | reverse complement strand
AGACAGTTGCGAGGGTTTCGGATTCGCGGGCCTCGAAGGACAGTGTTTCATTGGCTTTCACGACCTTTTTGTCGCCGCCACCAAACAGCGCATTTGCCGCGACCTCGTAGTATTTTTTGAGGTTATCGATTTTCAGGACCACGTCACCGGGTGGGTTTTTTTCCTTTTGTTCGCCAAGAACAATGGGTGCATTCCAGTCGATTTCTGTGTGGCGCAAGCAGCGTGTTTGGTGCCGGTCAGCGCCGTGAACCAGTGTCATATCAATGGTTTGGCTGTCACAGCGCCCAGCCTCAAAGTAGTCGCAGCGCGGACCAAAGTTACAACCATTTGGCCGTTCATGTGGCAGCGGGAAGTTCCCGGGGATCGCCACCAAGGGACGGGCGTTTTTGTCTGCACCGGGCAGTGGGATCGAGCGGAACAGCGCTTGTGTATAGGGGTGCTGCATCTCGTCAAAGACGTCTTCGATTGAGCCCCGTTCGACCGCTTCACCGGAGTACATCACGCAAACACGGTCACAGGTTTCTAGGATTAAGCCTAGGTTATGACTGATAAAAAGCATGGAGGTGCCGTATTTTTTGCCCAAGTCTTTGACCAGTTCCACAACGGCGGCCTCGACGGTGACATCAAGTGCGGTTGTTGGTTCGTCCAAGATCAGCAAAGCGGGTTTTGACATCAACGCCATCGCGATCACGATGCGCTGTTGTTGGCCGCCAGAAAGCTGGTGCGGATAGGATTTTAAGATCCTTTCCGGGTCGGGTAGTTTCACATCTGTGACGACTTCTAGGGCCCGCGCATAGGCGTCTTTTTCAGACAGCCCTTCATGGATCATCGGGACTTCCATGAGCTGTTTTGCGATCTTCATGGCGGGGTTTAAAGATGCCATAGGCTCTTGATATATCATGGCAATTTGTGATCCGCGAATGTCGCGCAGCTTCTCTGGAGACATTGTATTCAGCTCTTCGCCTTTGAACTTAATCGAGCCACCAACAATGCGTCCGTTGACGCCTAAATCTTGCATCACGCCAAGCGCCACTGTGGATTTGCCGCAACCGCTTTCGCCCACAAGACCAAGGGCTTCGCCGGGCCTGATGGTGGCAGAAAAGTCCATCACAGCGGGGATTTCGCGCAGCCGTGTGAAGAAGGAAATGGACAGTTTGTCGATCTCTAGGATCGGGCCGTCATAGTCTTGGTTATCCATTAACCTTCTCCTGATTTGCCCAAATGGCGTCGTATGTTTTGCATAAGTTTTGCATAAGTTTCGCATATGCCGGTTTGTTCGCGTGGGTCATGTTAATCCTTCAAGCTTTCTTCGCGCAGCCCGTCGGCCAGCAGGTTCAAGCCAAGCACCAAAGACAGCAGTGCGATCGCGGGCGGCAGGGCAGGGTGCGCGTAGATCAGCAGCAGCTTGCGCCCTTCGTTGATGGTTGATCCCCAATCTGGCGATTCTGGTGGCAAGCCGAGGCCAAAGAAACCAAGCGTCCCCAGAAGGATGGTGGTGTAGCCAATGCGCAGGCAGAAATCGACGATCAGTGGCCCACGCGCGTTGGGCAAGATTTCCCATAGCATGATGTACCACGCCCCTTCACCGCGTGTTTGGGCGGCGGCGACATAATCGCGGGTCCGCAGGTCAAGCGCGAGGCCGCGCACAATACGGTACACGGTTGGCGAGTTCACGAAGACAACTGAGACGAAGACCACAAGGATGCCGGGGTTAATATCAAACCCGTCAAGCCAGTTGGGCATGAAGTTCAGCACGGTGCCGTCTTGCGATACCAGCGACAGGTAAAGCCAGCCAAGCACGCCGAGCACCACGATCAGCAGCGGGTTTCGTTTGGACGGTTGTGTGTAGTAGCGCGAGTTCAGCAGCACCCCGAAGAATACAATCGGGAACACGAACAGGAACGCGGCCATAAACGACGGAATACCCGTTGCCACGATTTCCGGTGTCACAAGCAGGTAGAACAGCAAGATGACAGGGAAGGCGAGGATCAGGTTGGCGAGGAACGACAAGATCGTGTCGAGCCGTCCGCCGTAGTAACCCGCTGGCAAGCCAAGCGTGATGCCAACCATGAACGCAAACAAGGTGGCAAGCGGTGCGATGGCGATCACGATGACGGACCCTTTGACCACGCGGCTAAAGATGTCGCGCGCGAGGTTGTCGCCGCCCAGTAAATAGTGCGGCCAGTTTCCGGCGGATGCCTCTGGCATTGGGATGCCGGGGACTTTGTTCTTGAGGCCGGAGACTTGGGCTAGTGGGTTGTGCGTCACAAGCATGTCGAACATGCCCGAGAAGATTGCGGTGAATACCCAGAACATCACAAGCCCAAAGCCGATCATGCCGACGGTGCTGTCGAATAGCTTGCCGTAAAGCCCGAGGCTGCGTTTATAATGGATCGACACGGCGAAGATTGCGATCAGTGCAATCCAAACAGGCACGAACCGTTTGAACATGACCCCAACGATCCCGCCTGTTCCGTAGGGTAGCAAGATACCTGCAATTGCATAGGCCAGTGACAGCCCCAAAAGTATAAGGAATGCGATTTTGGTGATGCGTTCAACCGCGCCTAAGTATCCGCCACGCACCGCAAGCGTGCCGTCCGCATTTGATTGTAGCGTCATTACAGGTGCAAAGAATGACAGGGCGATCTGCAGAACAACAGCGAGCGCGAAGCACGCAACTGTGATTGTCCAGATCGGGTTCAAGAAGGCGCCTGTTGCGCCGGTCCAGCTGAGGGGGTCCATAGCGTAGCTCCTTTATGAAATACGGATGCGTGGGTTCAAGAACACATAGCCGATGTCGGATATCAGCTGTGTCACAAGGACCACGAAGACGGAAACGACTGACACCCCAAGCAGGAGTTCGATGTCGTTGTTGGAGGCGGCTTGCACGAGTGTCCAACCGAAGCCTTTGTAGTTAAACAAGGTCTCGACGATGACAACGCCGTTTAAGAGCCACGGGAATTGCAGCATGATCACGGTAAACGGTGCGATCAGCGCGTTGCGCAGGGCGTGTCGCAGTACGATTGATCGAAATGCCACGCCCTTGAGCCGAGCCGTCCGAATGTATTGTGCTGTCATGACTTCGGTCATGGATGCCCGCGTCATGCGCGCGATGTACCCCATGCCGTAAAGTGAGATGGTCATCACGGGTAAAAAGAAATTCCAGAAATTGGCGTTATCCATCGCCGAGGTGGCCGTTCCTTTGAACCAGTTCATCCCGAAGGTTCCTGTTGCAAACAGCGAGATGAAGACAACACCAGACACGTATTCGGGCGTTGCCGTCGATATGATTGAGACTGTGGAGAGCGTTCGGTCGGTGCGTGATCCTTCGCGCATGCCTGCAAGCACCCCGATGACCAACGCGCCGGGCACCATGACCATCATCACCCAGAACATCAGCTTGGCTGTGAGGCCTAACCGTTTGCCAATGATCTTGCTGACGTCTTCTTTGAAGACGGTTGAGGAACCCCATTCGCCCTGCAGCACGCCGCAAAAGGTTTTGCCGTCATCGCAGCGTCGTCTGACTTTGCCGTCTGCGTCCTCGATCTCGTAACCGGGCAACGCGCCGAGCCATTGGCCGTATTTGACGGGCAGGGCTTGTTTATAGCCGCGGTTGGTCAAATAGCTGGTCACGGCATCGTCCGACATGCGGAAGTTGCCTTGGGTCTTGGCCAGTTTTTCAAGGTTTGGCGTGAGGTTTGTCAGCCAGAACACGATAAATGTCAGGCAGAGCGCTGTGAGGATCATTACCCCAAGGCGTCGCAGAATAAACAGTCCCATAAAGGCCCCTGTTGGTCAGTAGACGGTGCGTTGCCCGTCGATAAATCGGTGCGGCTTTGGGTTGGCCCAAATGCGCGCGGGCAGAAGAAAAAGGCCGCGCCGCGTCGTGCGGGGCGGCCTAATTAATTAAGCGCGATTAAGCGGCATAACCGATCTTGTAGATATGCGGCAGATACGCGATGTGCATATCCCAACCGACATAACCCGGCTTGGCGTGACGATAGAG
>CAJXTP010000275.1 GCA_913061335.1 uncultured Loktanella sp. | reverse complement strand
TTGAGGGATCGGGTCTTGCTGCGTAAAGCTACCGGTAAATATATCTGTCATGGGCGGACATTGGGGGGCGCATCGCACATCGTCAATCCGGTTTATGCAGGGCCGATCAGCCGGATGACTTCGCCCATCAGTTCGCCGTAATTATCGATCATGCCTTCAGGCGCCAGTGCGGCCATATCGCCGCCCGACGGGCCAAAGGTCACAAGGATCGACGGGGCGCCTGCGTTCTTGGATGTATCGCGGTCAGTCGCCGTATCCCCAACAAGCACGCAGCGCGTAGGATCACCGCCCGCGCGGCGCACGGTTTCGAACAGATGTTCAGGGTCTGGCTTGCGTACTGGCAGCGTATCGGCCCCCAGCAATGCGGAAAATTCATCGCGTACACCGAGGCTAGTCATTAATATTTCGGCCAAGCCTTCGGGTTTGTTGGTGCAGATCGCAACCTTGTAACCTGCCGCCTTAAGCGCACGGACTGCGTCCATTGCGCCGTCGTACAAAACGGTATGCGTGTCGATATCGCGGGCATAGGCTAGCAACAGCGGCTGATAGTTGGCGTCGACATCTGTCTCGTCAAAGCCAGCAACACGGCTAAACCCAAGGCGCAGCATCGCACGCCCGCCTTTGAGCGCTGTGCCTTTGTCGTCTGGTCCAAGCAGAGTGCCCAAGCCGAGATCGCGAAAGCAAGTGTTCGCGGCCCCAAGCAGATCACCACTGGTGTCGGCCAAAGTGCCATCAAGATCAAACACGACTGTTGGCATCATCAGCCCCTTTGCTTGGAAATGCGTTTGTCCTTTTTGTAACGATACGTAATTGGATGTGAACCCCCAAACCCTTGTGAAAATTGCCGCGTCAGGTAGAAGGCAGCAAAACATAAGGCGCGTGTGTGACATGACAACAGCATTGATTATTCTTGGAGCCGGTATGGGGACGCGGATGAATTCCGACTTGCCCAAGGTTTTGCACCCAATTGGCGGCGCGCCGATGATTGTGCATGCGATGCGCGCAGGCGGCGGTTTGGCCCCTGAAAAGACGGTAATTATTGCGGGCCACGGGGCCGAGGCTGTGCGCGAAGCTGCCCTTGACTATGACCCCGACGCGCAAACGGTTTTGCAGACCGAACAGTTGGGCACCGCCCACGCAGTTGGCTGCGCGCGCGACGCGCTTGACGGTTTCAAAGGCGACGCGGTTGTCTTGTATGGCGATACCCCATTTATATCGGTTGAAACGCTGGAGGCGATGGCGACTGCACGCGCGTCACATGACATTGTGGTCCTTGGATTTGAGGCCGCTGATCCGGGTCGTTATGGTCGGTTGATCACGGATGGAAATGCACTGGACCGGATCGTTGAATTTAAAGATGCAACAGATGAGGAACGTGCTGCAACGCTATGTAATAGCGGTGTTATCATGGCCAACGCCGACACGTTGTTTGACCTGATTGATGCGGTTGGCAATGATAACGCGGCGGGTGAATATTACCTGACGGACATCGTGGAAATTGGTCGTTCTAAGGGGCTGACTGCCACAGTTGTGACCTGTGATGAAGCCGAGACATTGGGGATCAATTCGCGTGCTGAGCTTGCGGCGGCAGAGGCTGCATTTCAGGCGCGCGCCCGCGCAAACGCATTGGACGACGGGGTGACGTTGCTTGCACCTGACACTGTTTATTTTGCTTATGATACGGTGCTTGGTCGCGACGCGGTCATTGAACAGAATGTGATATTTGGCCCTGATGTGACCGTCGAGTCCGGCGCGCGCATTCGAGCATTTTCGCACCTTGAAGGATGCCATGTTTCACGCGGCGCAATTGTCGGCCCCTATGCCCGCCTGCGCCCCGGTGCAGAACTGCAGGAAAACGTACACGTCGGTAACTTTGTCGAGATTAAGAACGCTGTGTTGGCCGAAGGCGCCAAGGTAAACCACCTGACTTATATTGGCGACGCGGATATCGGCGAGCGCACAAATATCGGCGCAGGCACGATCACGTGTAATTATGACGGGGTGTTCAAGCATCGCACGACAATTGGCGCGGATGCATTTATCGGATCTAACACCATGCTGATCGCCCCTGTGACCGTGGGCCGCGAGGCGATGACTGCAAGTGGCACAGTCGTGTCGAAAAATGTGCCTGATGGGGCCTTGGCCGTGGGGCGAGTGCGGCAAGACAATAAAGCGGGATTTGCTGTACGAATGTTCGAAAAGTTACAGTCTGCGAAGGCTAAACAGGAAAAAGGCTCCTAAAATGTGCGGAATTGTAGGGGTCCTTGGACAACATGAAGCAGCGCCCATCCTTGTTGAGGCGCTAAAACGGTTAGAATATCGCGGCTATGATAGCGCAGGTATTGCCACAGTTAACGGCAAAACGTTGGACCGACGCCGCGCAATTGGCAAGTTGGTCAACCTGTCAGATATGCTTGTGCATCATCCGTTGGCCGGAAAATCTGGCATTGGTCACACCCGTTGGGCGACCCACGGTGCGCCGAACGTCAATAACGCGCATCCCCATAGCACCGGTGGCGTGGCTGTTGTGCATAATGGCATTATTGAGAACTTTCGCGAGCTACGCAGTTTTTTGGCAGACCACGGCATCGCCTATGACACCGATACGGACACAGAAACTGTCGCTTTGCTTGCGCAATACTACTGCGATCAAGGCATGATGCCTGTGGACGCTGCACAAGCGACAATTGCCCGTCTAGAAGGGGCTTATGCGCTGTGTTTTCTGTTTGAGGGCGAAGACGACCTGATTATTGCTGCGCGCAAAGGGTCGCCACTTGCGATTGGCTATGGCGACGGCGAAATGTTCGTTGGCTCAGATGCGATTGCGCTGGCACCGATGACAGATCAAATCACGTACCTTGAAGAAGGCGATTTTGCGATTGTCACCCGCACGTCGCTGGAAATTCGCGATGCGGACGGCAAGCTAGCGAACCGCGACCGCAAAACGATCCAAATCGATGCGTCATCTGCGGATAAGGCTGGCTACAAACATTTTATGGCGAAAGAAATCGCCGAACAGCCAACCGTTTTGCAAGGTGCGCTTACCCATTACATCAACGATGCTGCCAACGCGGTCACCCTGCCCGACCCTGGTGTGGATTTCACCAAGGTCGAGCGCTTAACAATGGTTGCCTGTGGCACAGCGTTTTACGCCTGTCTGGTCGCGAAATATTGGTTCGAGCAGGTCGCAGGTATTCCTGTCGAGGTCGATGTCGCGTCTGAATTCCGCTACCGCGAACCGCCCGTAACCAAGGGCACAGTCGCCCTGTTCGTCAGCCAGTCAGGCGAGACGGCAGACACCTTGGCCGCTCTGCGGTATATGACAGGCAAAGCTGACAGTATTTTGTCGGTCGTGAACGTGCCCGAAAGTTCAATCGCGCGTGAAAGCGATTTGGCGTTGCCTATTTTGGCAGGCACAGAAATTGGCGTCGCGTCAACCAAAGCGTTCACCTGCCAGCTGACGACGCTTGCGTTATTGGCGCTGAAAGCCGCCAGCGACATGGGCCGGATTTCAGATGCCGAATTGGCTGATAAGCTTGCCGCGTTGCGTGCGTTACCGGGTGTAATGAACGCGGCATTGGCAATTGAAGACAAGACCCGCGATGTTGCGGCCAAGCTTTCAGAGGCCCGTGATATCTTGTTTTTGGGCCGTGGATCGATGTACCCGCTTGCCCTTGAAGGTGCGTTAAAACTAAAAGAAATCAGCTACATACACGCCGAAGCTTATGCATCAGGTGAACTCAAACATGGCCCAATCGCATTGGTCGACAAACATGTCCCAGTGATCGTCATGGCCCCGCGTGACCGATTATTTGAGAAAACAGTGTCGAATATGCAAGAGGTCATGGCACGTGGTGGCAAGGTCCTGTTGATCACCGACAAAAAAGGTGCGCAAGAGGCCGGACACGGCGTTTGGGACATCATCACAATGCCGGAAATCGACGATTTCCTTGCCCCGATCCTTTACGCCGTCCCTGCCCAATTGTTGGCTTATCACACAGCCATCGCCCTGTCTCTTATACACATCTCCGAGCCCACGAGACCTCTCTACATCTC
>CAJXTP010000274.1 GCA_913061335.1 uncultured Loktanella sp. | reverse complement strand
CGAGATGTAGAGAGGTCTCGTGGGCTCGGAGATGTGTATAAGAGACAGTGCTCATGTCGCGTGCCGGTGGAGGCGCGCCAGCGTCACTTGTATCGGCAGGGATAAATGGCACTAAGGTGACGTGGATCAGCGCTGATCGGATAACGGTAACGCTTGAATATGGTTTGCTTGTTGCGACCAGAGGATTTGTTGAGGACCTTATGGCTGCTGATATATCGCAAGTCATTCAGGCGCTTGTTACAAGCGGTGGCACGGCCTCGCGGACCTTAGAATATTTAGACGGTTTGGATCAAATCTCGACGCAACTGTTGCAGTGCAGCATCGCTTCTGGCGGCTCGGAAACCCTTACAATACTCGAAAAATCGTATTCCACAGAACGCTTTAATGAAGATTGTGCCAATGACTCGTTCAGATTCACCAATGTTTATTGGATAAATGATGACGGGCGCATTGTTCAAAGCCGCCAGTTGGTGTCTCGCGGGGTCGGATTCTTGGAAATTGCGTCGCCCTAATTGCAACACGACTTGATTGGATGTGAAGTTTCTGGTTGTTTTCTTATGTAGATAAAGCTAAAAAACGTTTGATCGTCTAAACGTGCATTTATTTTGGAGTACCGACATGCGCCTTACAACTACTCTCGCTGCCGCAGCTGTTTTCGCAGTTTCCGGTGTTACTGCTAACGCTGGTGGCCTGCAGACACCTGTCATGATTACGCCAATCGTTGACGTAATGGCACCAGCACCAACTGGTTCCTTGAGCAACGGTTACATCGTTCTCGGCCTGTTGGCTGCACTCGTTGCTGCTGCCGGCTCTTTCTAAGTTTACTTAGAAATCTAAATACGAAAAGGCGGGCTTCGGTCCGCCTTTTTGCGTTCTGGGATGTCGCGATTGGAATTGGTATAACGCTTAGCGGCGCGCCATCATCGCCAGACGGATCAACGTCCGTTCCATAAGCGCATTTTGCGGCGCACTGTCAGCAGACCGCAATTGCAGATCAACATCAGTCAGCGCTGTCAGCGCACGTTCCAACCGATCGCGGCCCCACGCACTGGCTTGGCGGACGATCTTATCGCGACGTGGGCCAAACACAGGCGGACGTAGTCTGCCAATCCCAGCACTCGCACCACCAGGATCGCTCGCAACCGCATGCAGCCGCTTAAAGTGACGCGTGGCGCCGATGCACAGGGTCACAGGCGTGACGCCTTGGGCGTACAGGTTCCGTAGCACCGGCCCCAACGCCTGCGCTTGGCCCAGCGTGACCACATCAAGCACATCATCAACGTCGACTTCGGCGGATTGCGGCGCGCAGGCCAGCACATCCTCCATCGTCAACGGTGTGTCATCGCTAAGCTTATATAGCCCGACCTTTTCAACCGTCTGACGAAAGTCACCCGGCTCTAACGTCTGGGCCAATTCCATCAACCCATCCATGATATCCCGTGACGGCGCGGCAAGTCCTCCTGACTTCAACGCGTTCTGAATATCATCGCGGTTCGGCGGGTCATCGTAGATGCCAATAGCGACGGCACTGCCATGACCCTCAAATGCTTTGCGCAAGGCGGACTTGGCCGTAAGCTGTCCAGCCGTCACAACGATCTGCGCGTCACCCAATTGCCAATCCAGCAATGCGGCAGTTAGCGCCTTGGCCAAGCCGTCGGTCGCGTCCTCAACAAAGGCAACGCGGTGGCCCGGAAAGAATCCACGCGCCTTTATTGCATCGTCTAAAATGGCCGGATCTTTGCGTAGATCAGCAGCAGGGATACGTGTCAGACGCATCTCTTCTTCCCCTTGCGGGCCAACAAGAGCGGCGATGACTGTCTGCCGCGCGGTTGCGACGCGCATGGCGTCCGCGCCAAATATCAACAGGCCAGAATGGCTTGGATCAGGATTGCGCAAATACCCCTGCGCGCCTGAACCCGCCATTTTCATCGCGGTAAATCCGACGCGGCCAGTATTAATCGAGAAACGATCAAATCAGCCAATGCAACAGAAAGACGGGCCGCCGCATCGGCTGCTGCAGCCTCTGTGGCAACCGTCGATCCGGTGGCCGAAAAACTGGTAAACGTCTCAACTTGGCCAGATGTCAAAGAAGATCCCTCCGCACTGCGGAGCACCCAATCTGCTGTGCCGACCAAATTAAAACGGGTCGTATCTCCATCCACGGTGATTGTGGCTGGGGTCAAAGTTTGGCTCAACTGAACACCCAACGCGTATTTTGGCGCAGCTGCACGACCCAGACGTTCTTCAAGGCGGTCCCGTAGGCGAAAACCCGCAACGGTATCTGGGGCACCAAAACTGACGGCATCTCGCAAGATGTTTGCCTGTCCGTTCGTTCCGTAAACTGGCGTCAATCCGCAGCCCGCAAGCGCCATCAGCGCCACAAGGGCGGTGCGGCGGGAAACTGGGGTGAAACGATCAGATGACAATGTTTACAATCCGTCCTGGCACAACAATCAGCTTTCTGGGCGCGGCTCCGTTCAGTGCTGCCACAACAATATCCAATCCTAAGACCAGCTTTTCAACCTCGTCTTTTGGCATATCTGCAGCAACAGCGATTTCTGACCGACGTTTGCCGTTAATCTGGATCGGCATGGTCACGGTATCTAAGACCAACATCTTAGGATCGGCCACAGGCCAAGGCGCATTGATCACCAGGCCCTGACCATCCAGCATCGTCCAAATCTCTTCGGACAAATGCGGTGTCATCGGCGACATCAATTGGGCAAGTACGCGCATTGCTTCGCGTTTGGCGGCACCACCGGCCTTAGATTTCGCAAGCGCCGACGTGAAACCATAAAGCTTGGCAATGGCGGCGTTAAAACCAAAGCTTTCAACGCCTGAAGTGACATCCTCAATCGCTTTGTGCATGGCGCGCAGCAGATCGTCGTCACCCTTGCCCGCAGCATCGCCCATCGCGGCAATCTCGGATGCTATTCGGTGAACACGACTGATATGCTTGAACGTGGCCTCGGCGCCGCTTGCGGTCCATTCCACGTCGCGCTCTGGCGGGCTGTCAGACAGCACAAACCAACGGGCGGTATCAGCACCAAATTTCGCCAGAATATCATCAGGATCAACAACGTTGTTCTTGGACTTGGACATCTTGGCAGACGGGATCACAGTGATCGCTTCGCCGGTATCAGAGACCACAGTTACACCGTCACGTTCTTCGACCTGTTCTGGATAGTGATAGATCGGACGGCCATTTTCGGTCTTGCGCTCGGCGTTTTCATAGATCGCGTGGGTGACCATGCCTTGCGTAAACAGCGCGTTAAACGGCTCCACTGCAGTCTTTGGCAAATGCCCCGTCATGTTCATCGCACGGGCAAAGAAACGGCTATACAGCAGATGCAAAATCGCATGCTCGATCCCGCCGATATATTGGTCGACGTTCATCCAATAGGCCGCATCATCCAGATCGGTTGGGGTGGCTGCATCGGGGGATGTAAAGCGGGCGTAATACCATGACGAATCCACGAACGTGTCCATCGTATCGGTTTCACGCAACGCAGGTTTGCCACATGCAGGACAGGCACAATTGCGCCACGTCGGATGGCGGTCAAGCGGGTTGCCGGGCACATCAAATGTCACGTCATAAGGCAGCTCAATCGGCAAGTTTTCCTTGGCCTCTGGGACCGCACCGCAATCGTCGCAATGCACGATAGGAATTGGGCAACCCCAATACCGTTGACGCGAAAGGCCCCAGTCGCGCAGGCGGAACTTGGTCACACCGTGGCCGACACCGTTAGCTTCACAGAAATCCACAGCCGCATCGACAGCGTCTTCGCCAGTTTGATCTGGCGCGCCAGCAAAACCCTTAACGTAGGTGACTTTCTCGGACTTCAGCGGGACAAACGCTTCGGTCAATTCAGGGTCAGCGTCAGCATCAGGCAAGAACGTCGCGATGATCGGCAGGCCGTATTTGGTCGCAAACTCAAAGTCACGCGCGTCATGTGCAGGGCAGCCAAACACAGCACCCGTGCCGTAATCCATCAGGATAAAGTTGGCGATATAAACCGGCAGTTCCCAGCTGGTATCAAACGGATGGCGCACAGTCAGGCCA
>CAJXTP010000273.1 GCA_913061335.1 uncultured Loktanella sp. | reverse complement strand
CGAGATGTAGAGAGGTCTCGTGGGCTCGGAGATGTGTATAAGAGACAGCACAAATGACAGCGCCCAGTTGGTCAGCCAGCGGCGCGCTTTTATCTCGTCGATTTTGCGGCGGGGCAAGACATGCTCCATCAGCGCCAACACGACAAACACCCCTAGGAACACGCCTAGTCTAATGACAAATTCGTTCTCGAGACCCATTTTACGCCCTTAATCTGAATGCCGAAGAGGATCAAATCACATTTGTCTTTGATTCATATTCAAATTTGTTGTTTTGTATGCAAAATAATGAACAAAGGCACGAGAAAATGAACATTTGGGAGTATGCGAACCCGCGACGGTTTACCGCGGCGACTGATCGGATTTTGCCGGTTCTAGTCCCGATGGCGGCAATTTGCCTTACTTGCGCGCTTTTTTGGGGGTTTTTCCTGACGCCGGATGACTATCGCCAAGGGTCGACTGTCAAAATTATTTATTTGCATGTGCCCGCCGCGTTAATGGCGATCAACGCGTGGATCATGATGCTTGTCGCCTCGTTGATCTGGTTGATTCGCCGGCATCATGTGTCTGCGCTGCTTGCAAAATCAGCCGCACATGTTGGTATCGTGTTTACCTTGGTGGCCCTGCTTACGGGTGCGATTTGGGGCAAACCAATGTGGGGTACGTATTGGGCATGGGATCCGAGGTTAACCTCGTTCTTGATCTTATTTCTGTTCTATCTCGGCTATCTTGCCTTGTGGTCAGCCATTGAAGACCCAGATACCGCCGCTGATTTGACGTCGGTTTTATGTATGGTCGGTTCGGTGTTTGCGCTGCTTTCACGCTATGCAGTTAATTTCTGGAACCAAGGGTTACATCAGGGCGCATCGCTGTCGTTGGACAAAGAGGAACATGTTTCAGATGTGTTTTGGCAGCCGTTGATGCTGTCGATTGCCGGATTTGTCCTGCTGTTTATCGTTCTGGTTCTGGTCCTGACGCGCAGTGAAATTCGGATGCGCCGCGCCGTTGCCCTCATGAAAAGGATGCCGTCCCGATGACCCCTGATCTTGGAAAATATGCCCTCCCCGTTCTTGCGGCTTATGGTGGGTCGATCCTGCTTTATGTTGGTTTGATTGCTTTGGTGATCCGCAAAAACCGCACCGCCAAGCGTGCGCTTTATCTGGCAGAGGCACAGGTCGAGAAAAACTCGACAGAGCTTGCGTGATCTGGGAATCCAATACATATTCACGACAAAGAATGTTTGGAGAGTATCATGATCACCCGCCGAAAATTGATCCAAAGTGTCCCTGCCGGTTTGGTCGCAGCAGCGCTGCCGCTGCCGGTTTGGTCTGCGACGACCATGGCGCTTGGGAGCATGCAAATTGATGTGCTGAGCGACGGCAATCTGGTTTTGCCGGGCCGTACGAACGTGGACGATATGCACGCAGACGAGTTGTCCAAGATATTGCAGAAATACGACATTTCAAGCGACCAGCGTACGCCTGATTGTAATGTCACGCTGATCCGCGATGGTGATCGCGTCATTCTTATTGATGTGGGTTCTGGGTCTGAATTTATGGCAAGCGCAGGGCGGCTTCAAGATGCCTTGGCCGCCATTGAAGTCGATCCCTATGACGTCACGCATGTCGTGTTCACCCATGCCCATCCTGATCACCTTTGGGGGTTGCTGGACGATTTTAAAGACCTTACGTTTCCAAACGCGACCTACATGATCGGCAAGTCCGAGTGGGATTATTGGATCGACCCCGAGACGGTCGACACGATCGGCGATGCGCGCACAACGTTTGCAGTTGGTGCGCGGCGACGCCTTGCGCTGATTGAGGACAACATCACATTTTTCAACGACGGCGAAGAAATTCTGCCCGGCATTGCGGCCCGCGCGACGTTTGGGCACACGCCCGGTCACATGGCGTTTCATATCGCCCAAGGCAGCAATAATCTGATGGTTCTTGGCGACTGCGTTGGGAACCATCACGTGGCGTTTGAGCGGCCAGAATGGCGGGCTGGATCTGATCAGGACGGCGATCTTGGTGCTGCTACACGCGCTGCGCTGTTGGATCAATTGGCGTCTGAACACATGTCGATCATTGGCTATCACATGCCTTATCCTGGGATCGGACGTGCAGAAAAACGTGCTGATGGCTATATTTTTGTGACGGAGGAATGAACATGAAACTTGCCCTGAAATTGCTGTGCCTGCTGGCCCCTACATCGCTTTTTGCCAGCGAGGATATCGCGGATCAATACCCAGACTCCATGCTTTACGCCAAGCCAGTTGAATTTATTCCCGGTGTATTTTCGGCCACCGGTGCGACGGCGCCTCCGACGTATGACAACGCCGGACACAACAATAACCTGAGTTTTATCATCACTGGTGAAGGTGTCGTGGTGGTCAACGGTGGTGGGTCATATCTGCTGGCCAAGGCGCTGCACGATGAAATCAAGGCGATTACTGATCAAGAAGTCGTGCTTATCGTTGATGAAAACGGTCAAGGCCATGCCATGCTGGGAAACTCATATTGGGTTGGCCAAGGCGTTAAGATCATCGCCCATGTTGATGCAGCCGCCGAATTTGAAGAGCGCGGATTTCGCAGTTTGGCGTCTATGCAGCGGCTGAATAAAGAGCGCGGTGAAGGCACGTTTGTGCAGGGGCCAACCGAAACATTTACGGATGAATATAGCCTTGAGCTTGGTGATTTTCAGATTGAAGTGCGCTATTTGGGCCCATCGCATAGTGCGGGCGACGTTGTGGTTTGGTTGCCAAAACAAAGCCTCGTGATTGCGGGTGACATGGCGTTTCACGAACGGTTGCTGCCGATCTTTGAGGATACCTACACCCTTGATTGGTTGGAAACATGGGACACTGAATTTGAGGCGTTGAACGCGACTTATGTCATTCCTGGCCACGGGCATCCGACGAATATGGCGCAAGTCCGGCGCTACACCAAAGGCTATCTTGAGCACCTGCGCGGTCAGATTGGCACGCTTATTGAAGACGGTGGCGGGCTAGCGGAGGCGTATTATGTTGATCAAAGTCCTTATGTAAATCTGGATACGTTTGAGGAACTGGCAACCAAGAATGCTGGCCGCGTTTACGAGCAAATGGAGTTTGAATAGATGAGGTTGGCCGTTGCGATGGTCGCGAGTGTGTCGGCGCAAGTTGCGGCTGCTGAAACGGCTATCGTATCGGCGCCAGCTGCATTTGAGGCGATGCGCAGATGATCGCCGAATGATAATACGGGCCTAAATCCAGCGCCGCGTGCGTGCCAAATAGGCGGTGGCGGCGTCACCAAAAGTCGCGACAAGCAACGTTTCCTCTTTGCGTGCAAAACGCAGGTCGAGAATCCACCACAAAAGCACTGTCGCCAGCAATCCAACCGGTGAGCTATGCCCAAGCGCTGACCCGAATGTCAGCATGACCAACCCAAGATAAATCGGGTTTCGCGACACGCGGTACGGTCCTTCGACGATCAGCGTTTTGGGGGTATTGTGTGGCTCAATGGGTGTTTTACGTTGCCAGAACCAAATGGCTGACCATGCGATAAGCGCCAAACCCGTGTAAAAGATGATCTTGGATGGAATGCTCAAAGCGTCCGCCTGCCAATGCCAGCTAGGTGCGACCCATTTGGCAAGATAGATGATGCCCATGCTTCCCGCCCACCAAATCGGTGGCAGGTCAGGAAAGCCTTTGATCATTGCGCCGCAATCGGCATCCGCGCCAACTGACAACGGGTCCACAGATCACCGAGTGCGGTCACAAGCCTGTCCAAGTCTTCTGGCGTATGAACAGGGGACGGCGTGATGCGCAAACGCTCGGTGCCTTTGGGGACGGTTGGGTAGTTGATCGGCTGGATATAGATGCCAAATTCGTCCAACAGCATGTCCGAAATGAATTTACATTTAACCGGATCACCAACCATCACAGGGATAATATGACTTGGGTTTTCAACATGCGGAATGCCCATTTCGGTGAGCTTTTCGCGGACTTCCGCAACCCTAAGTTTCTGCAAGTCCCGCTCGACGCGACTTTCTTTGAGATGCCGGATCGACGCAGTGGCCCCTGCGGCAACCGCAGGTGGCAACGCGGTGGTAAA
>CAJXTP010000272.1 GCA_913061335.1 uncultured Loktanella sp. | reverse complement strand
TCGTGGGCTCGGAGATGTGTATAAGAGACAGGCCCAAAGGTGCCTTTGACAATGCCTTCCCGGATGTGAGTTTCAGCAATTTTACTCAATGAATCTGGGCGTTTGATCTGCACTGCTTCTACCATACTTACTTGATCCTTTTTGCCATCTTAACATGAAAGAAAGTGCTGTCTTGATTTTCATATTGTATCTGATATGTCAGTTAATGAAGGCACACACTAACATCAATCCTTGGGAGGATACCTTGTCTAATAAATCTACATTTGCGCTGAGTGCGGTTCTGGCAACTGGACTTGCATTCACAGCATCCGCTGAAACTGTCATTAAAATTGGCCACGGTGCCGCCGAAGCGTTCCACATGCATCGTGCGCTTGTGAAATTTGAGGAGCTTGTTGAGGCTGGCTCAAATGGTGAAATTGATGTTCAGATTTTTCCATCCTCCCAGATGGGTCCCGACCGCGAGATGATTGAGGGCGTCCAAACGGGGGTTCTTGAAATGGCCATTCCGCCCTCTTCATTTTTTGCGGGTTGGGATCCTGCATTTGCAGTAATCGAACTGCCCTATATGTATGCATCCAAAGACATCGCATATGAAGTGCTGGACGGTGACGCAGGTGCTGGGATGCTTGCTCGGGTTGAAAATCAGGGCCTTGTTGGCCTTGGTTGGCTGGAACTTGGTGTGCGCAACGTCACCAACAACGTCCGCCCTGTCGCTACGCCAGAAGACCTTGAAGGCGTTAAGCTGCGCACGATGAAGGTGCCTGCGCATGTCGCTACTTTTGAAACGCTTGGGGCCAATCCGACGCCAATGAACTTTGGCGAGGTTTACTCTGCCCTTCAGCAGGGCGTGATTGACGGGCAGGAAAACCCGTTGGCAATCATTACCTCACAGCGTTTCTACGAAGTACAAAAGTACCTTTCGACGACAGCTCATGTATTTGCGGTCTACATGCCAGTCATTTCCAAACCTTTCTTCGAAGGTCTGTCGGCTGAGCATCAACAGTTAGTACGCGAGTCGATGGCTGCTGCGCGCAGCTATCAGGCAGAATTGGTTGCAGCAGAAGATACAGCACAGCTTGAAGAAATCCGTGCCGCTGGTGTCGAGGTGCTGGAACTGACCGCCGAGCAGCGCCAAGCCTTTGCCGATAAAACCGAAAGCGTACGATTGCAGTATCGCGATGAGGTTGGAGCGGAGGCTTATGACGCATGGGTTGGGGCAGTCGCTGCAGCAAGCGGTAGCTGATCTTAGGTTGGTATTGACCCAAAGGGCATCCGCGCCGACACCCGGCACGGGTGCCCTATTCATTGCAAGGGAAGAGTACGACATGTCAGTTATCAAGTGGCTCGATCTGAACGCTGAAAAGACGTTGGCCAGCATTCTCTTAGCCGCAATTGTTTTACTGATCTTTGGCAACGTGTTCATGCGCTATGTTATGAACGCCTCCCTTTCATGGGGGGAGGAGCTGACACTTTGGCTGTTCGTCTGGTTTGTTTGGCTTGGCGTTAGTTATGCTTTCCACACTGGCGATCATGTGCGCATCACGGTCCTGCGCGATGTGCTGAACGAACGGGCGCGGCTTTTTGTGGACGCGGTGATCGCGCTTCTCGTGCTCGGGTTTCTTTTGGTTCTGACATTTGAGTGCATCAAGCTGATCATGATGCCGTTTGTTGTAAACCAAACCTCCGTCGTTCTTGGGCTACCAATCCCGATCCTTTACGCCTCTGCTCCAGTCGGTGCGGGTCTCTCCGCAATCAGAGTTGTTCAACATCTGCTAAGAACGCTGCGCTTTATCGCAGAAACCAAAGCGTGAGGGCCCCATAATGCTCGCAACAATTCTCTTTCTAACGCTCCTAGGCCTCTTACTTTTCAGCGTGCCGATTGGCATTTGTCTTGGCCTTGCGACCATGATCGTGATGGTCTTTGTCGATGGCACGCCACCAATGGTGCTTCTTGCCCGCTCGGTTGTGACTGGGGCGGATTCCTTTCCTTTGATTGCGGTGCCGCTATTCATTCTGGCAGGTGATCTGATGCAACACGGCGGCATGTCGCGCAGGTTGGTGGGATTCGCCAATGCGCTGATCGGTCATATCCGCGGTGGGTTGGCCTATGTGAACGTACTGGCCTGCGTGTTCTTTGCCGCGATCTCTGGATCTTCCCCAGCGACTGTCGCAGCCATCGGATCGAACATGATCCCCGAAATGGAAAAGGTCGGATACACCCGCAAATTTAGCGGCGCGTTGACGGCTTCATCTGGAATGATCGGCGTAATGATACCGCCCAGCATCCCGTTTATCATCTATGGGGTCACGGCAGAGGTATCGATTGGCAAGCTGTTCCTTGCAGGTGTGGTGCCCGGCATCTTGTTCGCACTGATGTTCATGCTGGTCGCACGCATCATGCTGCGCAACGACACCGTTGTTCAACAGTCCACAACGACATTCTCCGGACTGGGTGTCTGGGATAGTTTCCGGTCATCCATTTGGGCACTTCTAGTGCCGGGCATCATTCTTGGCGGCATCTACAGCGGCATATTCACACCAACAGAGGCCGGGGCGGTCGCGGTGGTCTATGCTGCGATCATTGGCATCTTTGTCTACGGTGATATCACCGTCAAAGACCTGCCTGAGATTTTAGCAGGCAGCGCCAAGACCAGCGGCACAATCTTAGTGCTGGTCATCATGGCGACTGCCTTTGGCAGATTGATTACCCTTGCCCGCATTCCCTCTGAATTGGCCACAACAATCACCAGCCTATCGGACAACCCAATCATCATTCTATTGCTGATCAACCTCCTGCTCCTTGTGATCGGGATGTTTATGGAGACGATCTCATCGATCATCATTATGACACCTATCTTGTTGCCTGTGGCGACTGCACTGGGTGTTGATCCAATTGTCTTTGGTGTCATCCTGACAGTGAATTTGGCTATCGGATTTTGCACCCCGCCGCTTGGTGTGAACCTTTTCGTGGCCAGCAGCATTTCAAAGGTTTCAATCGAAAGCCTGAGCCGAGCGATCTTACCATTCTTCGTCGGAATGCTCGTCCTGCTGATGCTGGTCACCTATGTGCCCGCAATTTCACTAACTTTGCCGTCCTTGTGGTGAACAACCCCAGGACACACCTCACCCACCAACTGCTTTTGGGGAACTGAATGGATCTGGACCTGTCCCACCCTTCGATAGAAGATCTGCGGCATGCAGCACGCAAGCGCATTCCTAAATTCGCTTTCGAATATCTCGATAGTGCAACTGGCCGAGAGTTGGGGCTGAAGGTTAACCGTGACGCGCTTGACGCCATCGGGTTCATGCCCAGCGTGTTGTGTGGCCGCACGAAAGCGAACCTTCAGACCACACTGATGGGTCAAACATACGATCTGCCCTTTGGAATTGCGCCTGTTGGCATGTCCGGTCTCATGTGGGCTGGTGCGGAACGTATGCTGGCGCAGGCGGCCGTTGCGCATAACATCCCGTTTTCACTGTCCAGTGTCGCGGTCGCATCACCCGAAGATGTGGCACCCTACATCGGCAACAACGGATGGTTTCAGCACTATCCAGTGAACTCCGCTGATTTGCGCCGCAAGATGCTACCACGGATCAAAGCGGCGGGATTTCACACGCTGATCATCACGGTGGATGTACCCGAAGAAAGCAGGCGCGAGCGTCAGCGGCGCGCCAACCTCACAGTTCCGCCAAAAACCGATCTGCGTACATTGACTGCGATGGCATTGCGCCCCGCTTGGTGTCTGGCACAATTGCGGGAAGGCACTGTCCCACGCATGCGGTTTTTTGATGATTATGTACCTACTAAGGGCCGAGAGAGCTTTACCCATGCAGGCGCATTGATCCGAGGGATACCAGACTGGCAATACCTGCGTGATCTACGTCAGGAGTGGGATGGCAAACTGATTGTTAAAGGTGTGTTGCGACCGACAGATGCCAAACGAATGGCGTCTGAAGGTGTGGATTGCATTTGGGTTTCTAACCACTCAGGACGCCAATTCGAGGCAGGACCCGCCGTTATCGAACAGTTACCAAAAATCCGTGAAGCCGTCGGGCCTGATGTCCCTCTCATCTACGATTCCGGCGTTGCCTGGGGGCTGGATGTGA
>CAJXTP010000271.1 GCA_913061335.1 uncultured Loktanella sp. | reverse complement strand
GATGTAGAGAGGTCTCGTGGGCTCGGAGATGTGTATAAGAGACAGCCAAAGTGCTGCGTAAGATTATTTCTATTCGCAAAATGGACGCGAATGATCTGGCCGAAGAAGAAGCCGTGCTGGACATGTATAAAGCCGCACTAAATATGATCTAACGTTTGCGATCTGACCAAGTTTTACTGGTTTTCCGTATCGTTGCTAATAGCATGAATTGTTCGCCAAATTCCAAAAGCGGTCATTCATGCATCGTATAGCAATGGTCAAGTTCGAGCCCAAATTGTGAATTCGTTTTTTGTGCTGCATGCGCGCGCAGCACAAAAAACGCTGCATTCGCTAAGTGTCCGGTATCGCAATAAAGCCTGCGCCGACCATAAAGACCGGCGCAGGGATGCGCTAAGACAAAGCGCGCCGCAGAGCCGGAATGCGCGATAGGACCAGCACATCCAACCCCAAAACGGCCAGTAGTGTCAGACCGGCCATTGGGAAAGCCAGAGAGATGGCCAATCCGATTAGAATTGCGCCTTGCCACAAAGGCATATCACGCGGCATAGGCGGCGCCGCCAGCCGCCCCGTTTTGGACGGACGGCGCATCCACCACATCACCGCACCGCTGAGGCTGACAAAGATCACCGAAAGACAGAAGATCGTGTTCAGCGCCACATTCCACCAACCCATGTCGCCTTCGTGCAATGCAATTCCTACTGCCATGCCTTTGCCATAGGCCGAATAATCCTCGAACTGTACATCGGCGAGTATTTTTCCGGTATACTGATCGATATGAACCGTGCGATCTTGTGTTGGCTGATCGCTATCGTTGCTCATAGAGTCGCGCGAAATCGTCCACACACCCGTGTCGTCTTTTGGTACATTCAGCTGAAAGCGGTGGTTAAATCCGATCTGGCGAGCGAAAGCCGCGACTGTATCTAAAGTGACAGATGTACTATCGGCCAATCCGGTTGCCCCGACGTTTGAACCGGATGCGGGCATCGGGGCTTGTTCAAGAACCCATGACACCTCTTTTGTAGCACCGTGGTTCATGCTGGCGTGTGTTGTATCCGACAGAGGTGCGCCCCATTTTTCTGCTGGAAACGTGTTCCATGCCTGCACGAACTTTTCACCCCAGATACCCGACCAAGACAGACCGGAAATAAGAAACAACACCAACACAATCGAAATCCACGCGCCGATGGTTGCGTGAAGGGTTTTCCACAGGGATCGACCACGCACGGCAAGATTTGGTACAAGCACGCGCACCCCCTGACCGTCACGCGGCCACCACAGATACAGGCCCGACGCGATCAGCACCATTGCGAGCGAAGCTGCAATTTCGATCATGCGGTCTCCCGTGACACCTAACAGCAACGTGCCGTGGATATCGCTGGCAATATCGTACCAACCAGCGCGGCGCGACATCCCTGACAGCACGTCGCCAGTGTAAGGATTGACCGCAATCATCATCGCATCGTCGCCGACATCAATGCGGAAAATCGCAGCTAAGTCAGCGGCGCGGGGCGCAATGTATTGCACCAATGTCCCGTTTGGGACAGATGCGACGGCGGCCTCGGATAGTGCGGATACGGCCATTACATCGCCGGTAGGAACCACGGAAATCCATTCACCGTCGCGCCCGGACAATACGCTGATCCAGAGCATAAACAGGCCAGTCACGGCCAGCATGATGAGAAATGGAATGACATATAGGCCGGCGTAAAAATGCCAGCGCCATGCTGCGCGATAGAATTTGGTGGTGCCTGACGCGTCATTAGCGGCCTGCGACACCTCGGTTGGGTCGATGGTAACCATGTGGAATCTCCAATTGGCGCACACGCCTATTAAGCGGTGCAATTTGTTTGATCTATTTAATTGAATAAGAGATCAGGCGACTGGAGGGCCACGCACGGGATGCGACAAGTTGCGTCGCGTCGTTTGAAAGTTTTCTGTGCCAGCAAAGGCCAGTATTGCGGCTGAGGAATAAAACCGGATGGTACAAAGTGAGGCATAGTCTAAAAGAACGGCAGCGTTGACCAACCGGCAAGCCTCGCAAGTCTGAGCATTGCCGTGAGACGATCCTTCTGTATCGCCACAGATATCGTCCAGCGATCCACCAGCATTTACAAAAGCAGCCAAGGCGGGATTGAATGGTTGGCTAACAAAGCGATGCGCAAAGCCAGAGTTTGCCAGTGCACAAAAAAGTGCAAAGACGACAAGTAACCTAAATTTGTGAAATCCAATTGAACGCATGACGCGTTTTATATAAGTGAGGATTTCAGAAATGACTATCAGATATGAAGGTCAAAAACGCTCCCTTTTTTGGAGCAGGCGCAACCCACCTCGTTTAGGGCGGATCTTGTCACAGTTTAGTTTCAGACCTTGCCTCACTGCGCCAGAATGGCATCAAGATCATCAGGACCCAGAGTTCTAAAGTAAGGAGGGTTAAGCATTTAATTTGGGGGATCAAGTTTACTGACGCAAGACTGACAGTAAACACGCGTTCAACATCGCGCCTAATCTGTTGGATCAGAACGTTTCTGCAACCGGCTCAAACCAGAAATGGGCAGGTGACATCTCCTATATCTGGACCAGCGAGGGTTGGCTCCATTTTGCTGCCATTCTCGATCTCAATTTTCGGCGGGTCATTGGTTGGGCGGTCAGTATTGGATGATACGGGATCTAGCAGTCCGTGCGCTGGACATGGCTGTGTCCTTAACGCCAACCACCTAAAAGGTGCATTCATCATACGGATCGCGGGTCGCAATATAGTTCAAACGATACATCACTGTTTCAACAGTCAGACATTTCCATAGCTCTTTCAATAAAGTTGCTTTAAAGCATGCGAATAAAAGCGTTCTAGTATTGGATCCTATTTTGCCAAATTTTGTAAAGGTGCGACATTGAAAATTGCTATAGCTGGTTTAAGGTACGTCGGGTTGTCGAACGCTGTTTTATTATCGCAAAAGCACGAAGTTGTAGCGACTGATATCTCGCGAACTCGCGTCGACCTAATCAACGCAAGGAAGAGTCCTATAAGTGATGTGGATATTGAACATTATTTGGCGGAAAAAGATTTAAACCTCGTTGCGACGTTAGACCAAAACGCCGCATTTGAAGGCGCAGACTTCGTGATCGTCGCAACTCCGACAAATTACGACGTTGCAACAAACCACTTTGACACATCATCAGTGGAGGCCGTGATCAAAGCGGTGATGGCCGTCAACACAACCGCAACGATCGTGATTAAGTCGACGATTCCCGTAGGGTTCGTCGAGAAAGTAAGATCTGAAATCGGCACAGACAACGTGATTTTTTCGCCGGAATTTTTGCGAGAAGGCCGCGCGTTGCATGACAATTTGCATCCAAGCCGGATCATTGTTGGGGAAGACTCTCATCGAGCGCGCAGCTTTGCTGATATGCTTGCAGACTGCGCAATTGAAGAAGAAATTCCAACGCTTTTCACAGGATCGGGAGAGGCGGAAGCTATCAAACTTTTTGCGAATACGTACCTTGCAATGCGTGTCGCGTTTTTCAACGAGCTTGACAGTTATGCGATGACCGCTGGGTTGGATAGTCGTTCGATTATTGAGGGTGTTTGTCTGGATCCACGCATTGGGACCCATTATAATAATCCGTCTTTTGGGTACGGTGGTTATTGCCTGCCGAAAGACACCAAACAGTTGCTGGCCAACTATTCAGCCGTCCCGCAAAATTTGATCCGCGCGATTGTGGATGCCAACAGCACCCGGAAAGATTTTTTGGCCGAGCAAATTGTTCTACGCGCGCCAAAAGTCGTGGGTATTTATCGTTTGACAATGAAAACAGGGTCGGACAATTTTAGAGATAGTTCAATCCAAGGCATTATGAAGCGGATCAAAGCAAAGGGAATCGAGGTTGTCGTCTTCGAACCCGAACTGGCGGATGAGACATTCTTCAATTCTGTCGTGATGCGCGACATTGCCACGTTCAAAAGCAAGTGCGATTTGATCATCGCCAACCGCCACTCGATTGAGCTCGCGGATGTCGCAGAATTCGTTTTCACCCGCGACCTCTTTGGCGATAATTAGTCTAGCTCAGGTGCGTAACGTGTCCGTCGTCAGGGTTTTTGGAACCAAGAGCTGCTTAAACTAAGAGAGAGTTT
>CAJXTP010000270.1 GCA_913061335.1 uncultured Loktanella sp. | reverse complement strand
TTCGTCGGCAGCGTCAGATGTGTATAAGAGACAGTATCCGATCCGTCCAGAAACACCGAGATCAGACAGCAGGCGCGCCAAATTAGCGGCGGGATTCATGCCTTCGACATCGTCCCAAATGTGGATTTCGGTGTCTGTCAAGGTGGATGTCAGGTGGGCTTGGCGCAGGTCGGGGTTGCGGGTCAGTAGGTGTAGGTCACCTTTTGCTGTCAGTACGAGGCATTGGAACAGCGCAAAACCAAACGTGTCGTAACCGCAGATCCAATATTGGCTTTCGGGCGCGAACATCAGCAACGCATCGAGCCCTTGGGACTTAATGGCGGCGATAGCGCGGGATTTGCGCAGCGCGAATTCGGGGGCGTCAAAATGCAGTGTCATGGCTACATCGTTGCGGTTGTGGCGATTTGGGTCAAGGGCTTAGGCCGACGCGGCTTTGTCGTTTTTGGCGCGGCTGGCGCGGACCAACCAGACGCCGAGGCCAATTGTGACTGCAAATGCGGTGACAAGCCCGCTGGCGTTGCTAAGCAGGTTGGCAATTGCGGTGAAGTTGTCGCCAAATGTGTAGCCAAGGCCAACATATAGCGAGACCCAGACGATTTCGCCTGCGATGCCCCAGATTGCAAAGCGCATCCATGTGAACTTGGTCAGGCCACTGACGTAGTTGATGTAGGGGCCAAGCGGGGCGACGAGCCAGCATGAGAAAAACACCGACGAGCCGCCCCATTTGGTCATGAAGTTTTGGCCCTTGGTGCGCAGGGCCGCGCGTTTGGGGTGGCGGGCCAGCCAGTCGGCCATGCGGTCACCCGACAGACGTGCGATCAGATAGCCCGCGTTGTCACCTAAGACAGCGCCGCAGAATGCCGCGAGTGCCACAGATCCAAGCGCCAAATCACCCGTTGCCGCAAAACTGCCGGATGCCAGCATCAATAGTGACGATGGGACGGGCAGGGCGAGGCAACTGAGAAACGTCACGCAAAACAGCACGATGACGCCGTAGTCCGCGATAAGCGTTAGGGCAATTTCGGTCATTTGTTGGCGTCCCGTTCAGCGCGCCATGCTGCGGCGGCTGTGTCGATGCGCACTTGGAGTTCGTCCATTGTGAGCCCGTTGTTGGCGGCAATTGTTTCGAGCGATTGACGTCTTGGCGTTTCGCCTTTGATCATAAACAACGCGGGGCCAAGCAAATCTGGCGGCAGTTTATAGGACTGTTGAACATAGCGCGGGGTCATCCAACCTGCGAGGGCTTGGTCTTGGTGGGCTGGGTCCATCCAATAGATCGCCGATGAGATTGTCTGTACTGCGAAATATCCGAACAGCCCCAATGCCAGCACAAAAGCGGACAGAGCGATCCGGTGGTGTTGCCAAAGCCGTTTCATGTCAGCACTTTCATGCCGCGCTCAATGCCTGACAATGTCATTGGGACCATGCGGTCGCGCCCAAAGATGCTTTGGATCATTTGGATCGACTGGGTGTAGGGCCAATATTGCTCGGCCAGCGGGTTGATCCAAACGTGATTGGGCCATTGTTCACGGGCGCGGGTCAGCCATGTTTCGCCGCTTTCAGGGTTCCAATGTTCATTGGCACCACCGGCAAATGCGACTTCGTAGGGCGACATTGAAGCGTCGCCGACAAAGATGCATTTGTAGTCGGCCCCGTAGGTCCGCAGGATTTCATGGGTCGGGACTTGGGCGTTGTGCCGCCGCCGATTGTCGCGCCAGACACCTTCGTACAGGCAATTGTGGAAATAGAAATGTTCGAGGTGTTTGAACTCGGTTTTGGCGGCTGAAAACAGTTCTTCGACGACCTTGATATGCGGGTCCATTGAGCCGCCGACGTCCAAAAACAACAGCACCTTCACGGCATTGCGCCGCTCCGGTCTGGTTTTCACGTCCAAGTATCCGTTTTCCGCCGTGGCCCGAATGGTGCCGTCGAGATCAAGCTCTTCTGCGGCGCCATCACGGGCCCAGCGACGCAGGCGTTTTAGTGCGACTTTGATGTTGCGGGTGCCCAGCTCGACGGTGTCGTCAAGATTGCGGAACTCGCGTTTGTCCCAGACTTTGACGGCGCGTTGGTGGCGGGATTCCGATTGGCCTGCGCGGATGCCTTCGGGGTTATAGCCGTAGGCACCGAACGGTGATGTACCTGCAGTGCCCATCCATTTGGACCCACCTTGGTGGCGGCCTTTTTGTTCTTCAAGCCGTTTTTTAAGCGTTTCCATCAGCTTATCAAAACCGCCAAGGGCCTCGATTTCGGCTTTTTCTTCTTCCGATAGGTGCTTTTCAGCCAGCTTTTCAAGCCATTCTTTGGGGATGTCGACGGCGTCCATCACGGCCTGCGGCGGGATCGCATCAAGGCCGGAAAACGTCGCGGAAAATGCGCGGTCGAATTTATCTAAGTGCCGCTCGTCTTTGACCATGATGGCACGGGCGAGGTAATAGAATGCCTCGATGTCATAGGTCGCCAAACCCTTTTTCATGGCTTCAAGAAAGGCCAAGAATTCGCGCAAAGACACAGGCACGCCTGCGTTGCGCAAGTTATCGAAGAATGGCAGGAACATTGGTTACATCGCCGCGCGTTCGATGATGACCAAGATCAATGTCCCGATCACACCAAAGATGATTGCGTTTACGACGCCCCATTGCACGAGGTCCAAAGTGACGCCGCCACGTCTTTTCGCCAAGACAACGCCGAAAATGGCCCCAATAAGCATACCTAACAGTGGAAAAATCATGTGGCGGTCCCTTAGAATGGGCGCAGCGCCGCAATCTCATCCAGACGGGCCTGCACATTTGCATCAGAGCCAAAGCCGTACCGTGCCCAACCCAGACTGTCCAGACGCAGGCTTTCTGCCTGCGCGATATCGCCGCGCATTTCCAGCGCCGCAGCTTTAAACATCATCAATGTTGACAGCAGGGCCGCGTTTTGGTGCTGTTCAGCGACGTCCATCGTGGCGTTGGCCAGACGGATTGTCATATCGGCGTCGCCAGCTGCTAGCGCAAAGGCTGATTGTTGAACGGCAATGTGAGCCGCATGAATTTGAGTGCTGTTGCTGGCGCTATAGGCGGCGTCGGCGGCGTTGAATGCGGCTAAGGCGGCGGTTGGATCGTTGCCGACTTGGAGCCTGCCAAAGGCGTAATGTGCAAATCCTTCGCGCGGACCTGTCCATCCGAATGCGCGACCTAAGGCGATGGCTTGTTGCGCAGCTTGTCTGCGCCGTGAAGGCGTGGCCCCGCTTGCAAGGGCGGTTTCCATGGCTTCGATCCAATCGCGCGACGTGTCGTTTAGCGGTTGACCGGGTGCGCGTTGCCCAGCGGGGTTTAGACGGGCCAGAATTGCGGGCAGGCGGATCGCTGCCTCGCCACGGGACATGCCGTTTCGTAGTTCAGGCGCATAAAATGTCCGCAGAACAAGCATGTCAAAGCTGGTCAGGACGGTGTGGATGTTGTCGTCGTTAAATACGCTGTCCGGCAAGCGGTATAGGTCGTTGAGCGGTCCAAGTGCTTGGGCCAGTTCTTCGTGCAGGCAGTCGCGGATTTCTTGGGGAGCCACGTCGGAAGGCACGAAGATCGCGGCGCGGTCGCGGCGTGTTAGCGTTGTCCAATCCACTTGCGGCGTGCGCCGTGCGATCTTGAATTCGTCCCATGACGTGAGGCGGGGCACAACGAAACATGCAGCACGCGGAACGGCGGCTTGCATGGTGGCGCGTGGCACCGCTTGCACCGTGATCGCGGCAGGTTGGTTGGCTGGCACAAGCGTGATGTCGATGCCCGTCTCATTGCGCATGCGGACCAGCAAATCCGAAAGGTCGCGGATCATTGTTGGGTTGGTTTTCCCTGTGGCGCGTACCGTGATAGGCCCTTCAAATCGCGTCAGCCGTGGCACGGCGCGCCCGCTTTCCATGCGGAAAGACAGGTCGAGGAAATCTTGGGCGATCTCAGTGTTTGAACGTGCTGCCGGTGCGACATATGATGTGTTGAAGACCCGCATCGGTGGCAAGGCGCTTGTCAGGGCGACGGCGCGGCTTGGTGGCGGATCTTGCGGGACGGGTGCACACGACACCATAAATCCAAGCGCAAAGGCGACTATCCGGTTCATGCCGCAGGCCGTTGATATTTAATGAAATTTGTCAAATTACCGACGCGGTCGTACAA
>CAJXTP010000269.1 GCA_913061335.1 uncultured Loktanella sp. | reverse complement strand
CTGACAATGCCTCTGCTGAAGAGGTCGCTGCGATGATCCGGACTTGCCCGTCAGGTGCGTTGGCGTTTGAAAAGCCTGACGCCGATGAGCTGCCCCCGATTATCAACCGCATTTCAGTTCTGGAAAACGGCCCCTTGGCTGTCATGGGCGATATTTTTGTTGATGGTACATCGGATCAGCCGCGCGTTACGTTGTGTCGGTGTGGTCTGTCCAAGAACAAACCTTATTGCGATAACAGTCACGTCGATGGTGGTTTTGCCGCAACCGGAGAGCCCGTGTCAAACACGCAGGCAAAAACGGATGCCATTGGCGGTGCAATTGATATCACGCGTGTGCCAAATGGCCCGCTCAAAGTTATTGGCAATCTTGAGATCACAACCGGAACAGGCCGCAAAATTGCACAGGCCGAAAAGGCGTTTTTGTGCCGCTGTGGTGCGTCAAAGAACAAACCGTTTTGTGATGGTAGCCACAAAGACGCCGGTTTTGTTGATCCTTAAGGCTTAACCCAGCCAGCCAGATTTTCATCGATGATCCCGCAAAGTGCTGAGATATGGGTCGGATTATCGTTGAGGCATGGGATATACAAGAAGTCTTCCCCGCCGGCCTCTTCAAAGCTCTCTTTGATCTCTTCGTTGATCTCTTCCAGCGTCTCAATGCAGTCGGCGGAAAACGCAGGTGCGCAGATCGCGATGCTTTTGACGCCGTCTTCCTTGGCCAGTCGCGCGACCTCTTCGACTGTGTACGGCTTTAGCCATTCCTCCCGCCCAAAGATGGATTGAAAGGTTGTCTTGATCTGTGTGTCATCCCAGCCCAGCCGTTCTTTTAGTAACCGCGTCGTTTTCTGGCATTGGCAGTGGTATGGATCGCCTTCAAGCAGGTACCGTTTTGGTATGCCGTGGTACGAACAAATAAGCATTTCCGGCTTTTTGTCCGTTGCCGCATATGCCGTTTCGATCGATTGCGCGAGCGCCTCAATGTAGGCTGGTTTTTCGAAATAGGGTTCGACAACCCGCGCAATTGGTTGCCACTTTTCTTCCATCAATGCCCGAAAGAATTGGTCATTTGCTGTCGCTGATGTGGCCCCTGCGTAATGCGGATAAAGCGGGAAGAACAAGATTTTTGTACACCCGGCCTCGACCATTTCGCGCACCTTGGATTTGGTCGACGGATTGCCGTACCGCATGCAAAAGTTGACCATCACGTTATCGCCGTACTGATCGGCCATGGTGGCCTTGATTGCCTTCGTTTGCTTTTTGGTGATCGTCAAAAGTGGGCTTTCGTCGTCTTCCTCATTCCAGATGGACCTATAGGCCGCGCCCGATTTGGACGGGCGTATGGTCAGAATGACCAACTGCAAAATCGGCTGCCAAATCCACTTTGAATAATCCACGACGCGCTTATCCGACAAGAATTCGTTCAGATATCGCCGCATCGACCAATAGTCAGTGTCATCGGGCGTCCCGAGGTTGGCGACCAGAACGCCCACTTTGGCTGGCATAATCTTTGGGTGGTCTGCTTGTGCGTGCATGGGGCACTGCGCTGCGGATTTGTCTGTCATGTTACTGTTCCTTTGCGCCCATACGTAGCTGCGCAGATCGTTTGGTCAATTGTTATCATCTTTAAGCGGTGTTTCAGTAGTCCCCAGCACGTCTGCCAGTCGATTTGTCGCAGACCCGGGCCGCAGGGCTTTGGGTTGGCTGTCGGCAGGTGCCCATCCAGTTAGCATGATAATTTCGAACGTCGCATTTACGCGGCCTTCGTCATTGCTAAAGTGTTCCGCGTAAAGCGTTGCCGCTTCGGTCAGGATGTTGCGCATGCTGAAATGGCGCGGCCTGTGGTTCAGCGCGCTATTTTCGCCCATTTTGCGCAGGTCATGCATCACGTGGAAAGCGTTTGTATAGCTGACGGTTAGCGGCACGCCATCGGCAACAGGCAGCGCGAGACCAGCCCTTTGCAGCAACCCGCCAAGGTCTCTGATTTCGCCCATTGGTGCGATCCGTGGAGATAGGCCGCCAGCCACGACAGCCTCTGCCTCAGCCAGCGCGCTGCGCAGTTCGTGAAGGGTTTGCCCACCCAAACATGCGCACAGCAGCAAGCCATCGGGCTTTAGCGCGCGCCTGCATTGTACCAATTGGCCCACGGGATCATTCGCCCAATGTAACGCCATCACATGCAAGATCAGATCAAAGCTGGCTTCGGTCAGATCAAGCCTCTCATCATCGGCCACAATAACCGCATCTGGGAACTGCGCTTGCCAGAAATCTGGGAAACCCGTTACAATCGCGACGGATTGAAAGGTTCTGTTAACTTCTTTGAGTCTTTCCTTAATCTCGTCAGCAACGACGTCGTGCAGAAAAAGCGCATCTGGAATGGCGCGGGCGCGATTGCGCAAAAGGGCGGTGCGATCGGTAAGTTTATCCATAACGGGTCATTTAGGGTGCAAACATGCAGATGCAAAGGTTCATTCGTGCCATTTATCCCGCGCAATGTGTCGCGTGTGATGTGGCGACCACGGATGACTTTGGTCTTTGTGGCGCGTGCTGGCGCGATACACAGTTCATAAGCGGCACGATTTGTGATGCTTGCGGCACAGTGTTGCCCGGCGATTTTGGCGATTACGATGCCAAATGTGATGATTGTCTGCGGATTGCGCGTCCTTGGGAAAAGGGGCGTTCGGTGTTGGCGTATACTGGTGTTGGCCGTAAACTTGTCTTGTCGTTGAAGCATGGAGATCGCACTGATCTAGCACAGCCTGTCGCGCGCTGGATGGTGCGAAAGGCAGAGCCTTTGATCCAGCCAGATAGCGTACTGGTGCCTGTTCCGTTGCATTGGGTCCGACTGCTGCGCCGTCGATATAATCAAGCCGCAATATTGGCCAACATCATGGGCAAGCTTATGCAAACGGCGGTGTGTCCAGATGCGCTTATTCGCCCACGTGCAACCAGCTCGCTTGAAGGGCACGGACGTGAGGCGCGGTTTCGCGTCTTGACAGGCGCTGTGCAAATCAACCCCAAGCGGCAGACGACGATCGCAGGTCGTCATGTTGTCTTGGTCGATGATGTCATGACATCAGGTGCAACGCTGGCCGCATGTGCAGATGCATGTCTTGCCGCAGGTGTGATCCGTGTTGATGTGGTTACCCTAGCAAGGGCCGTCAAAGATGCCTAGATAGGGCATGCCAACATAAAAGGACGCCCTAAATATGCAATCCATCGAACTTTACACCATGAAGACGTGTGGCTTTTGCCACGCCGCAAAACGCCTTTTGACCTCTAAAGGTGTTAGCTTTTCTGAAGTGAACCTAAATGCCCAGCCAGAGCGTCGCGCCGAAATGATGCAGCGTGCCAATGGCGGCCGGACTGTGCCGCAGATATTTATCGGAAAAACCCATGTGGGTGGATACGATGAGCTGAATGCGTTGAACCGCGCCGGCAAACTGGACGCGCTGCTTGCTGGATGAAGGCTGGATTACTCCAACTCATATCAACAGATGATCCGGCTGCAAACCTGACCGTGACCCGCGCAATGATGCGGGATGCGGCTGGGCAAGGGGCGGGGTTCATTCTGACGCCCGAAGTTACCAACTGTGTGTCCGTTAGTCGGAGCCACCAACAATCCGTGCTGTCCCTTGAGGCTGATGATCCCACGTTGGCTGGCTTGCGTGCGGAAGCAGCCGCGCTGGGCGTTTGGCTGTCGATTGGGTCGCTCGCGCTTAAGACGGACGATCCAGATGGGCGGTTCGCAAATCGGTCATTTGTGATCAATCCGGCAGGGGATATCGCTGCGCGTTATGACAAAATCCATATGTTTGATGTGGAGGTGTCAGAGGCCGAAATATACCGAGAATCTGCTGGGTACCGCCCTGGGAATTGCGCCGTGACGGCACGAACCCCGTTTGGACGGCTTGGGCTTTCGATCTGCTATGATCTGCGGTTTGCGTATTTGTACCGCGCCTTGGCGCAAGCGGGCGCTGATATATTGCTGATCCCCTCTGCATTTTCGCCAGTGACAGGTGCCGCCCATTGGCAACCCTTGTTACAAGCCCGCGCAATTGAAACGGGATGCTATGTATTGGCCGCCGCTCAAACTGGCGATCATGGTGGTCGCAAAACCTACGGGCACAGTATGGCGATTTCCCCATGGGGTGAGGT
>CAJXTP010000268.1 GCA_913061335.1 uncultured Loktanella sp. | reverse complement strand
AGATGTGTATAAGAGACAGCGCCTGGAATGGCACCAGCTTTGGCGGCAATGGCCAAGCGTTTCAGCCCATCGGCCATGCGTGCTTTGCGGTCATTCAACCATTCTTCCGGATCGAACGGAACGGTCAATCGAGGTGTCGCCTTAGCCGCTTCAATCGGCACCAAAGCCTGCTTCAGATCGCCATAACGCCGGGAATGTGCCAACCAGATATCGCCAGACCGGAAGGCATCGCGCAGGTGAGACATTACAGCTACTTCCCATAGCCGATGGCCATCGGCCTCCTGTGCCTTGAGGTGACGGAGCCACTTTGAATTGCGGCGCAGGAAGGTTATGGGACGTTCTACAGCATCTTTGTTTTCCCTGATCATGGTTGCTGCAGCCATCAATGGCTCAACCACCGCTGCCGCCTTGATATCCAGTGCACACAGCATTCGCGGCGCATAACGCCGAAATCGATGATACCCTTGCGCAACATGAACCAAAGGTTCGGCGGACATTGTATCACCAAGATGCGCAGCTGTTGCGACAAGAGTTTCGAGGTTGTTCCAGCCACAGGTCGTTGCAACGGCCGGATCTAGCGGTGCATCATCCCCTTTCGCTTCGAGTAATGCCGCGCCCAAGTTTTTGAAAGAACGCAGGGTATCCTGTAGAGATGCCTTGGCGTCATTGATCTGAGTGTCGCAAAGCTTCTTCGCATCCCGCCAGACTTTTCCGACAATCCGGTCGTGGGTTTCCACCACGGCGTCGGCAATGGTGGAAACCCACTCCACGGCACAAACCGCAAGAATGGCCAACCGCCGGTCACTGGAAATATCCCGCAAACCATCTGTGAAATAGCGCTCACCCTGACGACGCAGGCGCGTAACGCGGTGGGGTGGGATGCCGTCCAACACATCGACGGGGAACTCGAAGCCCTGTAAAAACTCCAGCTTGTCCAGCAATCGGTTTATATCTGCTGTGTTCTTGCCAACTTCAAATTGGCGCAACCAAATAAACCGGCTAATTCTACCGTCCACATGTTCGGTAAGCAGAGCATCGAGCTGGTCTTTCATCGCATCATTCAGGCGATCAACAATACGCGTTTCAATCCGTCGTTCAGCGGCGACGAGAGCGTCAGCGCACAGGCGTTCTATAATCGAGATCCCCGGTAGGATGGTATGGGCTCGACGGCACTCCCCTATGAATTGTGTCACCAAGTCTTCATTGGAGTGTGCAGTTTCAGCCTCGCGGTCCAGCCATGTTTTTAGATCACGAGCGCCCCGTCCGGAAAACATCTTGTAGCCGTAGATTGATCGCAGATCGATGAGGTGCCTTCTACGTGTCACGTTAGTTTCGGCGTATCCAGCAAGCTCGTGAGGCTTTACCCCGATTTGAGCGGCGAGGAATTCAGTCACGGGTAAAGGAATGACTTCACCTGCGGTCAGCAAACGGCCTGGATACCGAAATGCGCAAAGCTGAAGTGCAAAACCGAGTTTATTGTGTGCATGGCGTCGTGTACGGATGTGTTCAATATCGTCATCATCCAATATGTAGTGCCGTAATAAAGCGCCTTCATCTGTGGGCAGATCAAATAGTGCTTTGCGTTGGCGTTCGGTCAGAATATGGCGTCTTGGCATGCAGAAACTCCTGTTGGCGGGGATATTTTAGAAATAAAAATTCGTCCGTAAGAGGATCGCTCAACGGACAGTTTTGGAACGCAGATGCTCACCTTGCAAAACAAGCCCCAAATGTGTCTCATATAAATGGTACGGAAAGATTTGCAAAAGAGGGGCCTTATACGTACACTCTCCCCATGAAAACTACGCTCATCGGATATGCCCGCTGCTCCACCGACAAACAGGACCTGTCAGCCCAACGACAGGCGCTTTTGGAATTGGGTGTCGCGGAAGACCTCATCTACACAGACCACGGTTTGACCGGCACAAACCGCGCCCGCCCCGGCCTAGACCAGGCGCTCGCCGCCGTTCGCGACGGCGACACATTGGTCGTGCCAAAATTGGATAGACTGGCCCGTTCCGTACCCGACGCTCGCGCCATCGCTGACCAACTCGCCGCAAAAGGCGTCAAGTTGGCGCTCGGAGCATCCGTCTATGATCCAACCGACCCAATGGGAAAAATGTTCTTCAACATCCTCGCCACATTCGCTGAATTTGAATCTGACCTCATTCGGATGCGAACCCGAGAGGGCATGGCCATCGCCCGCGCCAAAGGAAAATTACGCGGCAAACAGCCCAAACTATCTGAAAAACAACAAAAAGAGCTCGGGCGCATGCATGCAACCGGCGAATATTCGATCTCTGATTTGGCTGAGTTGTTTTCCGTGTCCAGGCCAACTGTGTATCGAACTCTAAACCGGATACGCTCCGTTTAGGATGCCAGGGCTTCTAACTTAAAGCCCTTATGATACGATTTCGCCCCCTACCGGACTCGACCCCTTGGTGTTTACCAATAGCTATTGGCTTGATGCGCCCGCCGGAGATATCGTGCAATCACAGCAAGTCGTTGCCCCTACGAGCGGCTTTTTACGGATGAACCCCCTTTAACAGGGTCTATTTTTCCCAAAATGCCTTGCGGGAGAATTTGGCATTCAGGAACGTTTTTATAGCAGGGTGCCAATCAGCCGCCGGCATCTCTGAACCGCTTTTATTTACCGCGGCATCGATCGACAGACTGTGTTTGCTTTGCCCTCAATATACTAGATTCTGCTGTTCGAGTATGTTGCGCCATTGGTGAATATCCAGTACTTCACCAGTAAAACCTTCACTGTGTCAGAAATGCGGGTCGTGATGGGAATAGCCCGAGTATCATTAACATGCACCGTGCTAAAATTTGAAGGGTAGGAATTTTTATGGCTACTATTGGGATATTTAGGCCGCTAACCTGTTTTAAGGCCTACGACGTGCGCGGCGAGCTTGGCGTGAACTTTGACGCGTCCATTGCCTACCGTATTGGCCGCGCCGTGGCCCAGCACTTTGGAGCAGGTGCCGTCGTCATTGGACGCGACGCGCGCGAGACTTCGCCGGAGCTTGCCGATGCCGTTGCGCGCGGCATCTGTGACGCTGGCTCAACGGTCTTGGATCTCGGCATGGCTGGCACTGAGGAAATGTACTGGGCCGTAACTGAGTTTGGCGCCCTGGCGGGCATTGAAGTTACCGCCTCGCACAACCCAATCAATTATAACGGCCTCAAGATTGTGAAGTCTGGCTCGCGCCCGCTGGATGATGTGGGTGACTTTCAGGTGATTAAGCGCCTCGCCGAGGCTGCGGATTGGGCCGAGGGCACCGGGGTCTTGGACGTCAAGGACATCGCACTCGTCGCCCGCGAAAGATATGTCGCGCGCGTGTTGAGTTTTGTTGCGGTAGAGGCCCTGCGTCCCCTGCGCGTTGTTGTTAATTCCGGTAATGGTGCAGCGGGGCCAAGTTTTGATGCGATTGCCGCCGAGCTTGGCCGTCGCTGCGCGCCCGTCGAGTTTATCCGCGTGCACCATGATCCTGACCACACTTTTCCAAATGGCATTCCCAATCCACTCCTGCCCGAGAACCACGGCACCACGACGGACGTTGTGCTGCGCGAGGGCGCGGACCTAGGCGTAGCCTTTGATGGCGACTTTGACCGCTGCTTCTTCTTTGACGGGAACGGCCAATTTGTGCCCGGCGAATATGTGGTGGGCCTCCTGGCCTCCGTATTCTTAGACAAAGAGGCCGGCGCCAAGATTGTCCACGACCCGCGCGTTGTCTGGAACACTCAAGACATCGTGGCCGAGCGCGGCGGCGTTGCTGTGCAATCCAAGACGGGTCACGCCTTCATCAAGCAGACCATGCGAGCCGAGGGCGCTGTCTACGGCGGAGAGATGTCCGCACACCACTATTTCCGCGACTTTGCCTACTGCGACAGCGGCATGGTGCCGTGGCTCCTGATTGTCGAGTTGATCTCGAAGACCGGCCGCTCGCTGAGCGACTGGACGCGCGACCGCTTTGAAAAGTTCCCAAGTAGCGGCGAGATTAACTTTACCGTCGCGGATGCCGGTGCCTCAATCGCGCGGGTGAGCGAGGCCTACAAGGCGCAGGCCCAGTCGATTGATGAGATGGACGGGCTGAGCTTTGACTGCGACGACTGGCGCTTTAACCTGCGCAAGTCCAATACCTGTCTCTTATACACATCTCCGAGCCCACGAGACCTCTCTACATC
>CAJXTP010000267.1 GCA_913061335.1 uncultured Loktanella sp. | reverse complement strand
AGATCTCCACCTCTCTATTCGTCGGCAGCGTCAGATGTGTATAAGAGACAGCCGCCAAACGTCGAAGGCAAAGGTGAAGTCTCCCCGCGTGACTGTTTGAAAAACGCGCTGCGTATGCGCCCAGACCGGATCATCGTGGGTGAAACACGTGGCGAAGAAGTTATCGACATGTTGCAAGCCATGAACACTGGCCATGACGGATCAATGACCACAATTCACGCCAACTCTGCGCGTGATGGCGTGTCGCGTCTGGAAAACATGATCGCAATGGCCGGCATTGAAATGCCGCTCAAGGCTGTTCGGTCCCAAATTTCTTCAGCTGTGAACCTGATCGTTCAGGCATCGCGGCTGCAAGACGGTTCGCGCCGGATGACATCCATCACCGAAATCACCGGTATGGAAGGCGACGTCATCTCTATGCAAGAAGTCTTCCGATATCAGCGGGTTGGCCTCACACCAGATAACAAAATCATCGGCCATTTCACGGCCACGGGGGTGCGCAGCCACTACGCGGATCGCTTTAAATTGTGGGGCTATGACCTGCCGCCGCAGATTTTTGAACCTATGGTCGCGGAGTAAACGGATATGATTTCTACAGCCCCAATTATCTATATCGTCATCTTTGTGGCCGTACTCGCGATTGTGCAGGGCGCCTATCTGGTGATCTTTGGCAAGTCGATTTCCATGAACGGTAAGGTCAACCGTCGGTTGGAGTTGCTGGAAAAAGGCGGCGGTCGCGAACAGGTTATGGAACAGCTCCGCAAGGAAATGACCCAGCACATGAAGTCGCAAAGCATCCCGCTTTATTCGATTTTGGCGACCAAGGCTCAAAAGGCAAATATTGCGTTCACACCGCCGCAGCTGATTATGTTGATGGGTGCCGTGACCGTAGTCGCCTACATCGGACTGATGCTCGGCACAGGCGTCGGCAACGAGGTGCGTATCGTTATCGCCACCTTAATGGGCGTCGGCGGTGTGTTCTTCTGGATCAATTCCAAGGCGGCAAAACGCATGTCGATGATCGAGGAACAGCTGCCTGAGGCCATCGAATTGATGGTGCGGTCCCTGCGCGTGGGTCACCCGTTTAACTCTGCGATCCAGATCGTCGCAACCGAAGTCGCCGACCCGCTTGGCACCGAAATGGGCGTTATTTCGGATGAAGTTGCCTATGGTCGCGACATCGGTGAATGCCTCAAGTCCATGGCTGAACGGCTCGATATGCAAGATATGCGGTTTTTAGCTGTGGCTGTGACGATCCAGCAGCAATCTGGTGGTAACTTGGCGGAAATTCTTGATGGTTTGGCGCGCGTTATTCGGTCGCGGTCGCGTCTGTTCCGCCGCGTAAACGCCATCACCGCCGAGGCAAAGTGGTCCGGCAAATTGCTGTCCGGCTTTCCAATTCTCGCGATGGTTGGCATTAATGTGGTCGAGCCTACCTACTTTGACGAGGTCAAATTGGCCCCTGAATTCATTCCGGCGTGTCTGGTGGTTGCGGGATTGCTTGTCGTAAACCTTATTGTGATGCGCGCCCTCGTCAATATCAAAGTGTAAGGAACACGAGCTATGAAAAATCTGAACACAATGATCACCGATATGCTAGGCCCGTTTGGACCATTGATGCTGGTTGGCATGTTAGGGGTCTTTTTGATCCTCTTGACGTTGCCCGTCCTTATGAAAAAGCAGGCGGACCCGCTTGACCGCCTAAAATCGTCACCACGTAAAGAAACAGAAAAAGGCGAAAAACTGCGTGGCGCACAGGGCAACGTCCAGCTCGAGAAGTATGCAAACTTTTTGGAACCGCAAAACCGCGAAGAATATTCAGCAATTAAGCTTAAGTTGGTACAAGCAGGATATCATTCAAAAAATTCCGTCCGCATGTACTATCTCGCACAGTTTACGCTTGGCATTTTAGGTTTGATCCTTGGTGGAATCTACGCGATGCTCCAGCTGCAACAAGGTGTTGTCGAGACAAAAGACCTCATGATGATGATCGGTATTCCTGCAGGTGCGGGCTACATGGGACCGAAATATTGGGTCACACGCAGGCAAGCCGGTCGGCAAGAAGCGATCACAAATGGCTTCCCCGACAGTCTCGATATGATGCTGGTTTGTGTCGAAGCAGGCCAATCCTTGGACCAGTCAATCTTGCGCGTCTCAAAAGAATTGAAATCGGGCTTCCCTGAATTGTCGTATGAATTCGAGGTCGTCAGTCACGAGCTGCAAGCCGGTAAAGATAAGGCGTCCGTTCTCAAAGACATGGCCGATCGCGCTGGCGTGCAAGACATCCGCAGCTTTGTGACCGTCTTAGTTCAATCGCAGCAATTTGGTACATCCATCGCCGAGGCGTTACGGGTCTATGCGTCAGAAATGCGTGACAAAAGAGTCATGCGCGCCGAAGAAGCGGCAAACAAACTGCCCACAAAGATGACTTTGGCTACGATGATGTTGACGGTGCCTCCACTTCTGATCATTTTGATCGGACCATCGATTTATTCGATTTCGCAAAACTTGTAAGGATGAACAAATGCGATACGCTTGGGTGCCCGCGCTCATAGCCCTCGTGACTATAGCCGCCTGTTCGTCAGGCGGCTTTGGTCGTTCGGATGATCAGGTGTTCGCGCCAGGTGTTGCGGGTGCGTCCGACATCGACGGATTATTGGTCGGACATCGCCTTATGTCTGCAGGCGAATACGAATTGGCGCTAAAAGCGTACACCCGGGCGGCATCCCAACAAGGGCTGAACGTTGACACTTTATCTGCGATCGGCTCGGCCAATTTGCGGTTGGGTCGATTGGGTCAAGCAGAACGACTGCTGCGCCGTGCGACCGAACAGGACCCAAATTTCCCAGCTGCTTGGAACAATTTGGGCGTCATTTTGATGGAACAAGGAAAAATTTCCGAGGCCGCACAGGTTTTCCGTCGCGCGTTTGCAACGGATAATGGGAATTCTGAACAGATCAAAGAGAATTTGCGGATATCTCTCGCTCAAATCAGTGATCCGACCTACGATCCTTCTCAAAACCAAGACGTAAAATTGGTACGGCGGGGAACGGGCGACTTTGTCCTCCTGACCGGTCTTTGAGGCAAGAACAGTAAAGGACGCAAAACATGCGCCACCCTATTTTTCTGACGTTGGTCGCGACAGCGGCGATTGGTCTTTCGGCCTGTGATAATTCGGGCGAGGCACAAGTTGAACGCGCATTGCAAGATCTCAATGTTGTGGATGAAACCAATCTAAACGATGTGATGTTAACTATCGGCGACCCCGATGAGGCCGTGAATTACTTCGCCGGCGCCAATAGCAACGATCCTGGCCGCATTGATCTGCAACGCGGGCTTGCAAAATCACTGATCCGTGCAGGCCGCGCGTCGGAAGCCATCTCTGCATGGAAAAACGTGATCGCGCATGCCGAGGTCAACAATGATGATCGTGTCGATCTGGCCGATGCCTATATTCGCAACAACCGCTGGGACGATGCAGCCACCACGCTGAACGCAATTCCCCCGACCCATGAGACGTTCAAACGGTATCGCCTTGAAGCCATGGTCGCCGATAGCCGCCAACTTTGGGACAAAGCCGATAGCTTTTATGAGACCGCTGTAGGTCTGACAACGACGCCCGCGGGTGTGTTGAATAACTGGGGTTATTCCAAACTGACGCGCGGCAATTACTCCGAGGCGGAACGTCTGTTCATCGATGCCCTACGCCACAACAAGGGTATGTTTACCGCTAAAAATAACCTCGTACTTGCCCGTGGTGCGCGGCGAAACTATGATCTGCCGGTCATCTCAATGACGCAGGTCGAGCGTGCTCAATTGCTGCACACATTGGCTTTAACTGCGATCAAACAAAACGACGTCACGATTGGCAAAGGTCTGCTACGCGAAGCCATCGACACCCATCCACAGCATTTTGCAGATGCCGTTCGATCGCTTCGCGCGCTCGAAGACAACGTGACAAACTAAGCGATGATGGACCTCAGCCCCACCGCCGCCCTTTGGCTTTTACCAGTCGCCTTACCTATTTCCGCCTTCTGCGCATGGAATGATATGCGGGTGATGAAGATCCCTAATGTTGCCGTCGGTGCCATGGTCTTGGGCTTCGCAGTTGCAGGCATTCTGGCCTTCGGTTTCCCGCAATACCTATGGCAATGGACCCATTTGGCCGTCGTTTTAGCAATTGGATTCGCCTTGAA
>CAJXTP010000266.1 GCA_913061335.1 uncultured Loktanella sp. | reverse complement strand
GCCATAGGTCATTGTGCCCAAGCACCAATCGGAAACGACAATATCAGTACGGCCAAGCGGGATCATTTTCATCTGGGAAAACCTTTCTGCGATGTTGCGGCCAAGCTAACGCGCCACACCGCAAGGACAAGGGGTCACAATGCGACATAACGTGTCGGATTTCACATTGCGCCTCAAGGGCCGCAAGCGCACGGTTGCGTTATGCGTATGCTCATTTCATTCGGATCGCTATTTTTGTCGATCATACTTTTGCAGCTTTCATCAGGGGGCGTTGGGCCGCTTGACGCGCTTACCGGACTGTCCGCAGGGTTTAGCAACGGGCAAGTTGGATTTTTGGGATCGGCGCATTTCTTTGGGTTCTTCATTGGATGCTGGTGGGCACCACGCCTGATGGGCACCGTCGGACACAGCCGCGCCTACGCAAGCTTTACGGCACTCGGCGCAATCGGATTGGCAGCCCATGTACTGGTCACGGATCCGGCCTATTGGGCAATCTTCCGCATCGCATCCGGTATCTGCGTCGCAGGATGCTATACCGTGATCGAGGCGTGGTTGCAGGCAAAAGTCACCAATGAGACCCGCGGACGCGCCATGGCAAGCTACAGGGTCGCCGATATGGGCGCGTCATTCGCAGCGCAATTTATGATTGGAGCGCTGGCGAATATGGAGACCTACATCGCCTACAACATCCTGACGATCCTATGCTGCGCATCGCTTTTGCCACTGACATTGACCAAAATTAAACAACCCGTAACCCCTGCAACAACACGGCTGCGGCCGATGATTGCGTGGCGGGCATCACCGCTTGCGGTGGCGGGCGTACTTGTGGCGGCGCTATCCAGTGCGTCATTCCGAATGGTTGGTCCAATTTACGGTCAAGAAGTCGGACTTGCCGCCAATCAGATCGGTTACTTCCTGGCGGCATTCGTCGCAGGGGGGGCTGTGGCGCAATACCCGATGGGGTGGCTCGCTGATAAATACGACCGGCGCTGGGTGCTGATCGGCCTATCCGTCGCGGCCATCGCGACATGTGGGCTAACTGTTGCATCCGCCGAAATGGGAACGACTGCGGTGATGTGGTCTGCGGCCCTGTTCGGGCTTACGACATTTCCGGTGTATTCGGTTGCAACAGCCCACGCGCATGATTTTGCAACGGCTGATCAACGGGTCGAACTGTCAGCGGCACTGATGTTTTTCTATGCGGTTGGGGCAATTGCTGCGCCCTATACGACATCAACGCTGATCGCGGCATTCGGGCCTAGCGCCCTATTCACGTTCATCTCGATGGGTCACGTCGCACTGGTCATCTTCGGCCTTAGCCGGATGCGGGTGCGCGCCGCCCCTGAAAAGCGGACGCGCTATGTTTATGCACCGCGCACCAGCTTCGTCATCGGACGTCTGCTGGGGCGGTCGCGTGATCCGTCTCAGAAAGAATAGATCGCCGCGATACGCGTGGTTGTGACGTTCGTGCCATAATCTTCCATCATGTCGCGCATGAATTCGGCCCGTATATCAAGCACATCGCTGACCGGCATCTGTGCGCCTATCCCAAAGTTATAGCCCGTGAATGTATCCGCACCCGTATCATAGCGGGTCCCACCAATGCTGGCCAAAGCGGTCACACCGCCAAAGTCATAGCCACCGATCAGGCGTAAGCGCGCCGTGTCATAGTCACCGCCAAACGTGGCCGACGCACCGTATTCGACTTCTGCCCCAAGCGACATCGTGCCAAGGTCATACGATGCACCCGCCATCAATGACGCCGCTGTTTGGGCATCACCCGCGTGCGGTGAGCCATAGTCAAATGCCACACCGGCATAGACATCTTGTGCCTGTGCGGCGCTACCCGTCAGGGCCACGGCCACTGCAATTATTGAGATTTTCATGTTTAGCCTCGTTATTTTTGCTCTGCTCTAGGGCTAGAATATGCCCCAAACCTTGGTTTTTCTACCCCCGTATGGCCATGGCGTCTGGCAACCAGCGAAAACCCCCGTTAAAACAGCTCAAACCTACAAGGAAGTTTCGCAAATGGCCCGTCACCTGATCACCTCTGCCATTCCCTATATCAATGGGATTAAACACCTTGGAAACCTTGTTGGCAGTCAGCTTCCTGCTGATCTTTATGCGCGGTATTTGCGGATGCGCGGCCACGAGGTGTTGTTCCTTTGCGCCACCGATGAACACGGCACCCCTGCTGAATTGGCGGCGGCCAAGGCGGGCAAACCAGTGGCAGATTACTGCGCTGAAATGCACGATGTTCAATCCAAAATCGCAGATGGGTTCAAACTGTCGTTCGACCACTTCGGCCGCTCTTCCAGCCCGCAAAACCACGCATTGACCCAAGCCTTTGCAGGCCGCTTGTCTGACATGAACCTGATCCGCGAAGTCACTGAAGAGCAGGTCTATTCCAACGCCGACGGCCGGTTCTTGCCTGACCGCTATATCGAAGGCACCTGCCCGAACTGCGGTTTTGACAGCGCGCGCGGCGACCAATGTGACAATTGCACCAAGCAGCTGGATCCAACCGACCTGATCAATGCGCGGTCCACGATTTCTGGATCCACCGATCTGGAAGTCCGCGAAACAAAGCATCTTTACCTCCGCCAATCCGCGTTAAAAGACGACATCGCGGCGTGGATCGACACCAAGACCGACTGGCCAATCCTGACCACATCCATTGCCAAGAAATGGCTGACAGACGGCGATGGCCTGCAAGATCGCGGCATTACGCGTGACCTTAGCTGGGGTATACCAGTCAAAAACGGCGAAGCCGATTGGCCCGGCATGGAAGGCAAGGTGTTCTACGTCTGGTTCGATGCGCCGATTGAATACATCGCCTGCGCCCAAGAATGGGTCGACGCGGGCAAAGGCACCAATTGGGAAAGCTGGTGGCGCACAGATCAAGGCGCGGACGACGTGACCTACACCCAGTTCATGGGCAAAGATAACGTGCCGTTCCATACGCTCGGTTTTCCTGTGACGATCATGGGTATGCAAGAAGACTGGAAACTGGTCGATTACATCAAATCGTTCAACTACCTCAACTATGACGGCGGCCAGTTCAGCACATCACGCGGACGCGGCGTGTTCATGGACCAAGCGCTTGAAATTCTGCCCGCAGACTACTGGCGCTGGTGGCTTCTGTCACACGCACCGGAATCCCAAGACGCTGAATTCACATGGGAAAACTTCCAAACGGATGTGAACAAAGACCTCGCCGATGTGCTGGGTAACTTTGTTAGCCGGATTACTAAGTTTTGCCGATCTAAGTTTTCCGAGGCTGTACCTGATGGCCCCGCCTATGGCCCCGCCGAGGAACAACTAATCGCAGATTTGACCACAAAATTGGCCAATTACCAAGGGCACATGGACACCATGGAGGTGCGCAAATCGGCGGCAGACCTGCGCGCAATTTGGGTGCTTGGCAACGAATACCTGCAATCTGTTGCACCGTGGTCAACATTCAAAACCGACCCCGATCAAGCGGCGATGCAGGTCCGGATGGGCCTGAACCTATGCCGCCTTTACGGTGTATTGTCTGCGCCGTTCATTCCCGATGCGAGCGCCGATATTCTGGCCGCAATGGACGCATCAGACGCCGAATGGCCCGATGATATCACCACAGCTGTATCCGCATTGCCGATTGGCCACGCGTTCACCGTACCCGACATCACGTTCCGCAAAATCACCGACGATGAGCGTAGCGAATGGGCCGAAAAATTCGCAGGTACCCGCGATTAATACAAAATGCCACGGGTTGTTCGAACCCGTGGCATTGCGTGTAGATAGTTAGGTTTTGCTAGCCCGAGATACTATTCAGCGGCCTCAACATAACTGTCCATTGGCGGACAAGTGCAGGTCAGGTTGCGATCACCCCAAACATTGTCGACGCGGTTAACCGGAGGCCAATATTTATCCACGCGGAATGCACCCGGAGGGAAGCAGCCAGTTTCGCGGGTGTACGGCCTGTCCCAATCTTTCACGAGGTCTTCCATCGTGTGCGGCGCATTCATCAACGGATTGTTCATTGGGTCCGCAGTGCCGTTTTCGATCTCGGCGATTTCGGCCCGAATGGCCAGCATCGCGTCGCAGAAACGGTCAAGCTCGGCTTTGTTCTCGGATTCAGTTGGTTCAACCATCAAGGTGCCCGAGACAGGCCAGCTCATGGTCTGTCTCTTATACACATCTGACGCTGCCGACG
>CAJXTP010000265.1 GCA_913061335.1 uncultured Loktanella sp. | reverse complement strand
AGAGAGGTCTCGTGGGCTCGGAGATGTGTATAAGAGACAGGGCTAGAGGCGCTTGGTTTTTCTTTGCTGGCGGGTGAGCATCCGATTGTTCCCGTGATGTTGGGCGAGGCGGAAACCGCGCAGGCGATGTCGGCCGCATTGTTCAAAGAGGGCGTGCTTGCCAGTGGTTTCTTCTTTCCGGTTGTCCCAAAAGGCCGTGCGCGCATTCGCACCCAGATGAGTGCCGCACTGACACGCGCTGATCTGGACTTTGCACTGGCCGCATTTGCGCGCGCAGGTAAATCTGTCGGGGTGTTGTCATGAGCAATGAAATGACGGCGCTGGTGAAGGCCAAACCTACTGAGGGGCTGTGGATGCAGACTGCGCCAGTGCCCGAGATTGGGCCAGATGATGTGTTGATCCGCATTCGCAAAACTGGAATTTGCGGCACTGATGTTCACATCTGGAATTGGGACGAGTGGGCGCAGAAAACTGTGCCAGTGCCGATGATCACTGGACATGAATTTGCAGGTGAAATTGTTGAGATTGGCCGCGACGTTGAGGGGCTCGTTTTGGGGCAGCGTTGTTCTGGTGAAGGGCATCTGATCGGCAAAAAATCGCGGCAGTCACGGTCGGGGCGGTTTCATCTTGATCCGGCGACGCGCGGGATCGGGGTCAATGAACAAGGTGCGTTTGCGCAGTACCTTCGGCTACCTGCGTTTAATGTTGTGCCGCTCCCTGATGATATTCCAGATGAGATTGGTGCGATCCTTGATCCACTTGGAAACGCGGTGCATACGGCGCTGAGTTTTGATCTGCTTGGTGAGGATGTGTTGATCACAGGGGCTGGCCCGATTGGCATCATGGCTGCGGCGGTCGCGCGACATGCGGGTGCGCGTAATGTTGTGATAACGGACGTAAACGATGACCGGCTTGCGTTGGCTGAAAAGGTCGCAGACGTGCGCACGGTGAACGTTAGCACGACCGATTTGAAGGATGTTCAGGCGTCGCTAAAGCTGGCAGAGGGCTTTGATGTTGGCATGGAAATGAGCGGCAATCAGGCCGCGTTTGACCAAATGGTCGGCTCCATGGTTATGGGTGGTCGCATCGCGATGTTGGGTATTCCACCGGGTAAATCTGCTGTCGATTGGTCTAGCATCGTGTTTAAGGCGCTGACGATCAAAGGGGTTTACGGCCGTGAGATTTTTGAGACGTGGTACAAGATGATCGCGATGCTTCAGAACGGTCTGGATGTTTCAAAAGTCATTACACATAGTTTCGCTGCCAGCGATTTTGAAAAAGGCTTTGCCACGATGAAATCAGGCACAAGCGGAAAGGTCATACTGGACTGGTAAATGAGAGTTGGTCAGACCAAGTTAGGGGGTGATGAAATCGACACCCGGTAGTTGTGCGATGAAGGCCACGTCGTTTTCATAGATCTGCGACAGTTCTTCGACCATATCATCGGTCATGCCCGGCATATCTACATCTTCTTCGATTTTGTCATCTTGGGCGTATTTATCCAAAAAGGCCGCGATAACGCGCCGCTTTTGCATTTCAGTTTTTGGCGGGTGTGTCCGTAAGTAATTTAAGAACCGGTTCAAGCCTTCGTCCGACATGATTGACGCGAGAAGATCAAAGCCACCAGTGATTTTCTGGTCGTGATCCACGCCGGACATCGCCCGCATAATCTCAGCCCAGATCATTGGCGTATCTTCATTGCACCAAACTGTCAGCTGCGTCATGGGGAACAGCCCTTGGATACGCCGCACAAGATCAGACCAGCGGATCTGTGTCGGGTGCAGGCCTTGGAGGTACGCTTCGGGCGTGGTCGCTTTGGATTCGGCGAATGCGACCGGAAGGAATGTTGCAGGATTGCGCAAAGCCAAGAAAATTTCAATTTCGTCGTCGGGAAATAGCTGATGCAGCGCGTGAAGCTTTGCTTCGGCCTGCTCATACAAGATACCGCCGTCAAAAATGCGATTTGGTACACAGATGAAATTAGCGTTCGACATGACAAGTCGCTGCACGTCTTCATCTTCTACGATTGCGTCGAGCAAGATACCGCGTGTGTTTTCAGCTGGCTGCGCGCCGTTCAGGTTCTGGATCGTTTCACGCAGCAATCGCCGGTACTTTCCCGGACCCGGAACTTTAATTCCGTTTTCCGCAAACGCCGCGCCATTCTTAAGCAAAGACTTAAGAATTCGGTCGTCGTCGGTGAAGTTCACCCCGATATGTAAAGCGATCTGCATGGTGCTCTGGCCATTCTTTTGTTTTGTTGTCCCTATCATAGTCGGATTTCTGGACAGATAAACAGCTTTCCGTTAGGAGCCAGAATGAAATGACTGAGCAAATTCGTCAGATACGTCGGCCGATAGGCCGTTTATCCCTGCCAAGCCCTTGGTCGTTGGGCGCGCTGGTCATTGCAATCATGGTTTTGATGCCGATTCTGGCCGTTATTTGGTTTGCTTTGCATCCGACGGATAATATTTGGCCGCACCTGATTGCGACGACTTTGCCACGCTATGTGACCAATACTGCAGTGCTGATGGTTTGCGTTGGTATTGTCGCTGCGACGGTGGGGACGGGGGCCGCTTGGTTTGTAGTCATGTACAAATTTCCGGGCCGTCGCTGGCTGCAATGGGCGTTGTTAATGCCGTTGGCGGTGCCTGCATATGTCGGCGCCTATGCGCTGGTTGATTTCTTTGAATATGCTGGGCCTATTCAGACTGCGCTGCGGGCCACGTTTGGCTGGACCAATTCCCAAGACTATTGGTTCCCAGCGATCCGCACCCGCGGGGCCGCGGTTATTGTGTTGTCGGCTGCATTGTATCCCTATGTGTATATTCTTGCGCGGGCTGCATTTCGTGAGCAATCAGGTGCCGGATACGAGGTGGCGCGTGCATTAGGGGCGGGGCCGTTTGCGCGGTTCTGGCGCGTTGGTTTTCCGCTTGCGCGTCCTGCGGTTGCCGCTGGCGTCGCTGTGGTCATGATGGAGACTGTCAATGACTTTGGCACCGTCGATTATTTCGCCGTGCAGACCCTGACGACGGGTATCTTTTCGGTGTGGTTGCAAGGTGGCAATCTGGGTGGTGCCGCCCAATTGGCGACCTGTGTGCTGACGATTGTGATTATATTGGTCACGCTTGAAAAACTTTCGCGCCGCAAAAGCCGATTTTTCGCAAGTGCACGAAACGCGCGTCCGGTGGTGCCTGTAGCGCTATCTGGCGTGCGAGGGGCGATGGCGGCTGTGCTGTGTTTGATCCCTGTGTTGGTTGGCTTTGTATTGCCGGTCGCTGTGTTGGCGTCGCACGCGGTTGATGCGACGGAATGGGCCGCAGCAGATTTGCACAAGGCGATCACCCGCACTGTTATTGTTGCTGGACTGGCCGCGATTCTGACCGTGCTTGGCGGCGTGTTCATGGTGTATGGTGTCCGCCTAAGCGGGCGGCGATTGCCTGCTTTGCTGATGCCTGTCACCGCGATTGGCTATGCCGCCCCCGGTGCTGTGTTGGCGCTGGGTATTTTGGTGCCATTGGCTGCATTCGACAATTGGTTTGCCGACGGTGTTTTGGCCGTTACCGGCTATGACCCAGGATTATTGCTAACTGGCACCGGTGCGGCGCTCGTGCTGGCCTATGTCGTGCGGTTTTTCGCAATTGCCCAAGGCACCGCAGACGCCGCATTGGGGCGGGTGTCACCGAGCTTACCGATGGCAGCGCGCTCATTGGGGCGCAGCGCGGGCGGCACCTTGCGGGCGGTTCATTTGCCGCTCGTGCGCGCATCTATCGGGTCAGCGTTGTTGCTGGTATTTGTGGATGCGGTCAAAGAACTGCCAGCCACGTTGTTGCTGCGTCCGTTCAACTTTGACACGCTGGCCACACGGGTTCACGCCAAAGCATCACTGGAAAACATTGCAGAAGCCGCACCAGCCGCATTGATGATTACGCTTATCGGCTTGGCCGCTGTCGCACTGCTGGCGCGCGCAAATAGATAAGACGCGGACCTTGCTTATATGCGGTCATTTGTGCCGATTTTCCGAGCGCTGTTTCGTCTATTTTGTCGGAGCCTCATTTTTGCGCCATTGTCCGCTTGACGGGACAGATTGCCCGACTTAGAAGCAGCGCACGTTCAGTCGTTTGGCTGAAATGGAAGATACGCGGTTGTAGCTCAGTTGGTTAGAGTACCGGCCCTGTCTCTTATACACATCTCCGAGCCCACGAGACCTCTCT
>CAJXTP010000264.1 GCA_913061335.1 uncultured Loktanella sp. | reverse complement strand
CGCCTGCGCCAATCGACAGATTGACACCTTTCAGGATCTGCTTGTCTTCTTCTTGAAGTTTGACCTGTAGGTCTTTGATTTCTAGCATATTTTAAGTCTCCTGCGGGGCAGCGGCATGTGTTGAAACGGCAAAATCCCCACATGCGAAAACGCATGCAAGGCTTTGAATTACGGTGCGCGGTTGCGCGTTAATTAAAGTGTATATGTCTCGCCCAGCAACATAATGCTGTTGGGTGTTGTAGTGGCTTGCACTTGGATCACGTAAGCGGTCGATGTGACCTGTGATACGGCGTCGGGAAACATCCAAACGGCGTTGTGCGCGCTTGCCATCATCAATGCAACGCCCATCACTTGTGCACCAATGTGCAGAAATGATTTGTGGCGCACCAACATTCCCAAAACGATCGCAAGAATCGCTGCGACGCCGAACATGACCACCTCTGATGGTGCAAGTAGACCGAACCGTCCCGACATCACCTGCACGGCAATATAGGCTAGACCGCCCAACACACCCGACACACCCACTGTCACGACCCCAAGGCGTTTGACGCGCTTGCGGTTTACGAACTCTTTGGACACCCGCTTGGGGACGTGCATTTTCAACTCGGGGTCGAAATACGACACATTTCGCGGATTGTTGATCCGGTCGATACGTGCCTGAAACCCGTCTGATTGTGCTGCCATAGCCATTTGCGTCATCTTCCACATTAACTTCTACGTTAACATTTGGCTTACCACTATGGCGGGAATGTGACTGGGTCAGGGCGTTGCCGCGACATATATGATGTATAAATTGTGGCACTTAGCCCACGGACCCTTCAAGGCTAATCGCGACCAAGGCTTGGGCCTCCATCGCAAATTCCATCGGCAAGGCCTGCAAGACTTCTTTGCAGAACCCATTAACGACCAAAGCAACAGCCTCTTCCTCGTCCATACCGCGCGACCGGCAATAGAACAGCTGATCGTCGTCCACCTTGGATGTGGTTGCCTCGTGTTCGACGCGAGACGAATTATTCTTCACCTCGATATAGGGCACAGTATGCGCGCCGCACTTGTCGCCAATCAGCAAACTATCACACTGGGTATAGTTGCGGCTTTCCTTGGCTTTGGGGTGCATCGACACCAAACCACGGTATGTGTTCTGGGCTTTACCCGCCGAAATCCCTTTGGACACGATGCGCGATTTGGTGCGCTTGCCCAAATGCACCATCTTGGTGCCTGTGTCGGCCTGCTGCATGTTGTTGGCGATGGCGATTGAATAAAACTCGCCTTGGCTGTCATCACCACGCAAAATGCACGATGGGTATTTCCACGTCACAGCAGAGCCAGTTTCGACCTGCGTCCACATGATTTTAGAGCGGTCACCACGGCAATCAGCCCGCTTAGTCACAAAGTTATAGATGCCACCAACGCCGTTTTCATCACCAGGATACCAGTTCTGCACGGTGGAATACTTCACCTCTGCATCTTCTTCGATAATGATCTCAACAACAGCCGCATGCAACTGTGCGACGTCACGCTTGGGGGCGGTGCAACCTTCAAGGTAGGACACGTATGACCCCTTATCGGCAATAATCAACGTGCGCTCAAACTGACCGGTATTCTCGGCGTTAATGCGGAAATATGTGGACAGTTCCATCGGGCAACGCACACCCGGCGGGATATAAACGAACGAGCCATCCGAAAACACAGCGCTGTTCAGCGTCGCATAATAGTTGTCAGACGGCGGCACGACTGTACCCATATATTTCTTGACCAGCTCAGGATGGTTTTCAATCGCTTCACTGATTGAACAGAAGATCACACCAGCCGCAGCCAGTTCTTTCTGGAACGTGGTGCCAACGGACACACTGTCAAACACAGCGTCCACCGCGACCTTGCGGCCTTCAGCAGGCATGTTTTCCGCGCCCTCAACACCGGCCAAAATGGCCTGCTCTTTCAACGGAATACCTAGCTTTTTGTAGGTCTCAAGCAGCTTTGGGTCGACATCATCCAATGACTTTGGCTTTTCTGCCATGCTTTTGGGACGGGCATAATAATAGATGTCCTGAAAATCGATCTCAGGATAGCTGACCATCGCCCATGTCGGCTCTGTCATGTTTTCCCAACGGGCAAACGCCGCAAGACGCCAATCAAGCAACCATTGCGGTTCCTCGTTTTTGCTGGAAATCAGCTTGACGATATCGGTGTTCACACCCTTGGGGGCGTAATCCATCTCGATCTCGGTGTTCCAGCCGTATTTATAGGTGCCAGACAGGGCTGCCACTGCATCTACAGTGTCCTGATCCACACCATCCTTGACTTCAACTTCATCCAAAGCGGTCATGAGTGTCACCCTTTTATCTGACCACGCGCAACAGCGCGGGCGTATGTATCTGTCCATGCCTGCGCGAACCGCAAAACATCATCTTCGCTTGTGTCCAACCCCAGCGATACGCGCACTGCGCAGCGGGCTTGGTCATCGTCGTATCCCAGCGCGGCCAACACGGGGCTGGCTTTCACCTTGCCGCTTGAACAGGCCGATCCTGCGGAAATCGCAAATCCCGCTAGATCAAGCGCCATCACTTGGGTCTCGCCCTTCCACCCAGATGCGATAAAACAACTGGTATTGGGCAGGCGGTCCTGATCCTGTGCTACAAAAATGGTATCCGGTGCCGCAGTCTCAATGGCCTTTTCTAGAATATTTCTAAGTTGCGCAACCCGATCCCATCGGCCAGCTGACAAATCATCCTGTGCGGCCACGCAAGCAGCACCAAATCCAGCAATCGCAATCACGTTTTCTGTGCCCGACCGACGGCCCATTTCTTGGCCGCCGCCCTTAATTTGCGCGGCCAAATCCGTGCCCGCAGGAAAGATCAGCGCGCCAATGCCCTTAGGTCCACCAAATTTATGTGCGGACAGGAAAACCATCTGCACGCCAGCCCACGAAAACGCGAAAGGGATTTTACCAAACCCTTGGGTCAAATCCGAAACGGCCAACCCTTGCGGTAATTCTTGCACCAATCCGGTTTCAGAATTGGCCAATTGCACAACTGACCCCGCCGGATCATCCACCACAACACGGCCATCCAACACCTGCAACGCAGGCTCGCACCACGCAGCGACCGCCGCATGTTCTAGTCCCGAACACCGCAAACCACGGTCCGCCAAGGCCAAAGCAGCGGCCTCCGTTGCACAAGAAACAAACACCACATCAGCACCTGACGCGCCGACAGCATCCGCCACTTGTGCGCGCGCAGTCTCAACCAAACCCTTGGCCACACGCCCCTCGGCATGCACCGAACTCGGATTGCCTACGACATCCATCGCCGCGATCATCGCATCGCGCGCCTCACCCCTTAACGGGGTCGTGGCATTATGATCCAAATACACACGGCTCATAGCTTTTTCCGAGCAAAAATATGTCGGGGGTATGGGGGCTGGCCCCCAAGCAACCTATGCATCATCAACCACCTCAAACAAAGCAGGGACAGCCGGACAAGGAACCATCTCATTGCCCACGACATCTGACAGACGGGTTTGGTGCAAGAATACATAGACATTCGCGCTCAACCCCTCCCACAAACGATTGGTCAACGACTGAGCACGGCTGCCAGACGCACCACCTGATGCACCTGCGCCCTTGTGCATCGCGGACACGGTTTCATCCACGGCACCCAAAATCTCGGACACACGAATATCTGACGCAGCACGCGACAACCGGTACCCGCCACCCGGACCACGGACCGATACAACCAGCTCAGCACGACGCAATTTCACGAATAACTGCTCTAAATACGCGAGCGACACGTCCTGACGCTTGGAAATTTCGGTCAGGTTCACCAGCGTACCAGCGGGCTGCAACGCCAAATCGGCAAGCGCCACCATCGCATAACGTCCTTTGGTACTTAGCTTCATAACGATCCCCTTACGCAAAAGCGCAATTTTATTCCAGTTGCGCAAAAGCGCAATTTTATTGACGTCAGCGCCCTTGCACACTAGGTGCACCTGACACGATGAGCGGGGCAAACCCGCTTGTTTAGAATCTTTCTAAAGTGCCTGAGCGTTTTCGTCAAGAATAGCAATCAGCCACAAGCATAAGAAGGCGCAGACATGCCCGAAGTGATTTTCCCTGGCCCAGAAGGCCGCATCGAAGCGCGCTACCACCCACAAAAGGACCGCGATGCACCGATTGCGATCGTGCTACACCCGCACCCACAGTTTGGTGGAACGATGAACAACCGCGTTGTCTATAAT
>CAJXTP010000263.1 GCA_913061335.1 uncultured Loktanella sp. | reverse complement strand
TCTCGTGGGCTCGGAGATGTGTATAAGAGACAGTGATCACCGCATCGGCCAAAATTGCATTGACGTTTGTGGCGGTCAATTCGCAGCCCTGCCCTTCAATCGCGGCCAAAAGCCGTTCTTTGGCGGTCAGGATTTGCGTCTGAGGGGCGGCTGTGGGTGTCGCGCGAAAAGGGTTTTTGACGCCGCCCATAGACTCGCGAAAATCGGTGATCGTGGCACAGGCCGACAGGCCAAGGCATGCGATGACGGTGGTTGCGCGGATCATCTGTCGATCTCTCCGAATACGACGTCCATGGTGCCGATAATGGCGGCCACGTCTGCCAGTTGGTGCCCTGATGCAACATGGTCCATGGCTTGTAGGTGCAAAAACCCTGGTGCGCGCAGTTTGGCGCGGTAGGGTTTGTTGGACCCGTCGGCCACGAGGAACACGCCAAATTCGCCTTTGGGGGCTTCAACGGCTGCGTAAACTTCGCCAGCGGGGACATGGAACCCTTCGGTGTAAAGCTTGAAGTGGTGGATCAAGGCTTCCATCGAGGTTTTCATTTCGCCGCGTGTGGGCGGTGTCATCTTGCCGCGTGCCATCACATCGCCGGGTTCATTGCGCAGCTTTTCGCAGGCCTGACGGATGATCGATGTGGACTGGCGCATTTCTTCCATGCGGCACAGATACCGGTCATAGCAGTCGCCGTTTTTGCCAACGGGGATTTCGAATTCGAATTCATCGTAGCATTCGTAGGGCTGCGCGCGGCGCAAATCCCATGCAAGGCCAGAGCCACGCACCATGACGCCAGAGAAACCCCAGTCTTGGATTTCTTGTTCGCTCACAACGCCGATATCGCAGTTACGCTGTTTGAAAATACGGTTTTCAGTCAGCAGGCCGTCGATGTCTGCCATGACCTTTGGGAATTCTACGGCCCATGTGTCGATGTCTTCGATCAGGTCGGCTGGCAGGTCTTGGTGGACGCCGCCGGGACGGAAATATGCGGCGTGCAGACGCGCGCCCGATGCACGTTCATAGAACACCATCAGTTTTTCACGCTCTTCAAAGCCCCAGAGCGGCGGGGTGAGTGCGCCAACGTCCATCGCCTGCGTCGTCACGTTCAAGAGGTGGGACAGGACGCGCCCAATCTCAGAATACAGCACGCGGATCAAGGATGCGCGGCGCGGTACAACTGTGCCTGTCAGCTTTTCGATGGCCAAGCACCAAGCATGTTCTTGGTTCATCGGGGCCACGTAATCGAGCCGGTCCAGATATGGCAGGTTTTGCAGGTATGTCCGGCTTTCCATCAGCTTTTCAGTGCCACGGTGCAGCAGGCCAATGTGCGGATCGCAACGTTCTACAATCTCGCCGTCAAGTTCGAGCACCAGACGCAGAACGCCGTGGGCCGCAGGGTGCTGCGGGCCGAAGTTGATGTTGAAATTGCGGATTTTCTGTTCGCCAGTGAGCGCATCAGAGGTGCCGTCGTCATATTTGTTCACGCGGATATCGCCGTCCATCATTTCGCGGCCTCCTTGGCTTTGTCATCACCGGGCAGGATGTATTCGGCCCCTTCCCATGGCGACATAAAGTCGAACTGGCGGTATTCTTGGACCAAGGATACGGGTTCGTAGACGACGCGCTTTTGCACTTCGTCGTAGCGGACTTCGGTATAGCCTGTGGTTGGGAAATCTTTGCGCAGCGGAAAGCCACGAAAGCCGTAGTCGGTCAGGATGCGCCGCAAGTCTGGGTGGCCTGTGAACAAGATCCCGAACATGTCGAAAATCTCGCGCTCGAACCAGTTGGACGACGGATGTATGTCGATGATTGACGGCACCATATCGTCTTCGCGGATTTGCACGCGCAGGCGGATCCGGTGGTTCTGGTACATCGATAGGAAGTGATAGATCACGTCAAACCGTTTACTGCGGGCTGGGTAATCAACGGCGGTAATATCGACAAGACTTGAAAACTGGCATGCGCCGTCGGTTTTGAGGAACTCGATAAATGACACAACCGAGGATGGTGCGATTGTCACGGTGAGCTCGTCGTTGGTGACTTCCCAAGACAAAATGCAATCAGTGCGTTTCATCTCGAGGTGGGTGCCCAGTTCCTGAAGTGCATCAGTCATCGTGTGATCGTCCCTGTCCGGCGGATTTTGCGTTGCAGTTGCAGGATGCCGTAAAGCAGCGCCTCTGCGGTTGGCGGGCAGCCGGGCACATAGATGTCCACGGGGACAATCCGGTCACAGCCGCGCACAACGCTATAGGAATAGTGGTAATAACCGCCACCGTTTGCGCAGGACCCCATGGAGATCACATAGCGCGGCTCTGGCATCTGGTCGTAAACTTTGCGTAGTGCGGGCGCCATTTTGTTGGTCAATGTGCCCGCAACGATCATCAAGTCAGACTGGCGCGGGGAGGCGCGCGGCGCTGTGCCAAACCGTTCAAGGTCATAACGCGGCATGGACGTGTGCATCATTTCAACCGCACAGCAGGCCAGACCAAATGTCATCCAGTGCAAGGACCCTGTGCGCGCCCAGTTCACCATGTCGGAAGTGCTGGTCACAAGGAAACCCTTGTCCTGTAGTTCTGCGTTCAACAGCTGCGTGCCGTGTTCTTTGTCTGCGCCAGCCGTGTTGGCTCCGGTCATCACTCCCATTCGAGCGCTCCCTTTTTCCATTCGTATGCAAAGCCGATTGTCAGCACCCCGAGGAAGACCATCATCGACCAGAACCCGACCATTGAGATGTCTTTGAAGGCCACAGCCCATGGGAACAGGAATGCGACTTCGAGGTCAAAGATGATGAACAGGATCGACACGAGGTAGAACCGCACGTCGAATTTCATTCGCGCATCATCAAATGCGTTGAACCCACATTCGTAGGCTGACACTTTTTCAGGGTCCGGGTTGCGCACAGCGATGACCGCTGCTGCAAGGATCAAGAACAGGCCCAGCGCAATCGCTAGCCCCAAAAATATCATGATAGGAAGGTATTCGGTCAGCATCTCTTGCAAGGGTCTATCCTTAGGCCAATGGCCACGCTACGCGCGGTGCTACAATCTGTTGGCCCACACTTACCCCCGCGCCCCAATATGGTCAACCATCGCCGACCCTAGATCGGCGGCGTTTTTGCACGTCTATTTCGCCCAAGGTGGTGGCTGTTTGTCGAAAAATGCAGCGATTCCCTGTGCTGCCTCGTCCCCGTCCCATGCCGCTATTAGCGCATCAATGGATGCAGCCACTGTGGCGTCGTCAATTGTGGGGCCTAATCTGCGTGCCAATGCCTTGGCAGCGGCAACTGCGTTTGGCGCGCAATTGAGGTAGGGTGCTACCTCTGCCTCTATGGCTGCATCAAGCGTTTCGGGGCTGACTGCCTTGGCGATGATCCCATACGTTTCGGCCTCGGTGGCATCAAAGACCCGCGACGACATGAATACCCGCCGTGCAAAGGCTTCACCCATGCGGGCCAGCACATAAGGGCCAATTGTTGCGGGGATCAGCCCTAGTTTTGTTTCCGTCAGGCCAAACTTTGCCCCTGTTACCCCGATTGCCACATCACAGATGCATGCCAGCCCGATCCCGCCGCCAAAGGCATTGCCGTGAATACGTCCGATTACGGGTTGTGGCAGCGTGTTGAGTGCCCCGAGCATCTGCGCCAATGCGGTCGCCCCTGCCCTGCGCGTCGCGGTGTCGGCTGCCATTTGGTCGCGCATCCAGTTCAGGTCACCGCCTGCGCAAAATGACGCGCCGTTTGCCCCCAGTACAACGACCCGAATATCTGTGTTTGACCCAATGTCCTTGGCCGCATCTGTCAGGTCGTTGATCATCTGCGCGGACATTGCGTTATGTTTGTCGGGACGGTTCAGCGTCAAGGATGCTACGCCGCGTTTGTCGACAGTCACCGCTACGGTCATGAGCGCATTCCTTTTGCCAGTTCTGCTGCTTGGGCGATCACATCTGCGTCGACCCCTGTGCGAATACCGTCCGCATGCAGCCGCGCAAGCACGGTTTCGGTCGCAACGTTGCCGGGTGCGCCGGGTGCATAGGGGCAACCGCCCAAGCCGCCAACAGCCGCATCGAACGCCCGCAGCCCCATATCAAGACTGAGGCAAATGTTATCAATCGCCCGCCCACCCGTGTCATGGAAATGCCCTGCGAGGTCTTGGGCGGGGGTATCAGTCAACACGGCCCGCAGCATGGCCGCGACTGTGTGCGGTGTGCCCTGCCCGATCGTATCACCAAGCGCTGTCTCTTATACACATCTCCG
>CAJXTP010000262.1 GCA_913061335.1 uncultured Loktanella sp. | reverse complement strand
CTCTCTATTCGTCGGCAGCGTCAGATGTGTATAAGAGACAGCAATAATGTTGCGGAAAACGTCATTCTAGCCGCGGCGGCATATTCGGCCGCAGACATATCGCAGATTGTCAGTCGCCTTTGGGCGCGGCACACCAAACAGGGAGCTATCCCGACGCGCACTGGCACACCGATACGCCGTCGCAATTCATGTCTCATTGTCCAGTCTGCCTTTAACTCGCTGAAATTTAGAATGCACTCATCTATGGATGTAGATTTCAATATTCGGTGTGAAGTCTTCATATATTTCAACAACGCAGCGGCAGATGTCGCCATAAAGCGTGTCGTTGGGGCTAAACACTCGTACGCTATGCAACTTGATTTTGTCCTGTATCAGGTGCAGCGGCTCGTCCATTTTATACCAAGTGCCTTGGCCTCATCGAAGCGTGCGACAGCGCAGTCGTTGTTGGAAAGTACGATCTCAGGAACATACGTCAACGTCGGATCAAATATTCGTTCAGCAGAAACATAGACATTTGCGCTATCTGAAATAGCGATGGGACGCTTCATTCAAGTTTAGATCGGCGCACGACACCAGCTATCGCACCCCAAAATTTCGCTATCTTCTGTCAATTCAATATCAGGGAACTTCTCTGGGCCATTGGCAACCGCGGGCGTTTCCACCGGAAAAACAGGCATCCAAGATATTCCTGTGTTTCTTTCGGTTTGGGGTGCGCTGTCAAAGTTGATATTCGCCCTTGCCAACGAAATCAGATCTGTGCGTGTAATACTGATGTATTATACGATCAGATTGAGTTTACATTGATGTTCGCAAATGAGTTAACGCCGAAAAAATATAGCCAAAATTCCGACAGATGTGATCTGCGTCCTTTTGAAATAGCATCAAGAATCTTTACTGGCTATCAATGTGCCGCATCCCAAGACTGAATACAGTCATTCGTTCATTTAAATCAGAGATCCAATCATGCCCGATCAACATCAGCACACGCTTTTGAAAGCCCAAGATCTGATCGCCGCATTTCCTTTGCCGACACTGATTGTTGGGATCGAGCAGGTCGTTGTGGCCTTGAACGATCCGGCCAAAGAATTGTTAGGCAACGCAGCTTTGGGGCGTCATTTCACCACGACGCTGCGCCATCCCAAGCTGGTGGCTGCAGTTGAGCAGGGTTTGATAGATCGGGCACAGCACACTGTCGCCTACCAAATTGTCGAAAATGGCAATGACGTGACCTATACCGTACATTTGCAGGCAATTCGGGGCACTGATCTGCTGATGCTCAGTTTTGAAAATACCACTGGTGTCGCGCAGGCTGAACAGATGCGGCGCGACTTTATTGCCAATGTCAGTCATGAATTGCGCACGCCCCTCACGGCGATCATGGGATTTATAGAAACCCTGCGCGGGCCTGCCCGCGATGATGCAAAAGCGAGGGATCGGTTTCTTGATATCATGGCGGATGAGGCCAAGCGGATGAATCGGCTTGTGGCTGGCCTGCTGTCGCTTAGCCGGGTCGAAGCTGACGAGCGGGTGCGCCCGACCGCACTGATCGACTTGCGACCTGTGCTGCAAACAGTTTTGCGCAACCTTGATCCACTGGCGTTGGACCGCAACGTGGCGGTGCTGTTCAAGTTGGGAACAGGGTCGCTACACACTCTTGGTGACGGCGATCAGCTGACGCAGGTTTTCACCAATCTGGTCGAAAACGCTATCAAGTATGGCGGGGCAGAACAAACTGTCAGTGTGACCGCCCAACGATCTCTGCACGATCCAATCCTGCGCGGGCCTGCCATAGAAATTGTGATTGCCGATCAGGGCCCCGGCATAGACCCTGTCCATTTGCCACGTTTGACTGAACGCTTCTATCGCGCCGACGGTCATCGTAGTCGTGAACTGGGCGGCACGGGATTGGGCTTGGCGATTGTAAAACACATTCTAAACCGTCATCGGGGGCGACTGAAAATCACAAGCCAGCTCGGACAGGGGTCGCAATTCACTGTCATACTGCTGCCAGAAACCAATGATGCATGACATCGTAGGTCCAGATGTCGCCCAGAATCCAACTGTCATAAAACTGTAACCTTGCTGTCGCAAAACCGAAACCTAGAGCGCCGATAAGCGTGTCAGGATCACCATGAGGGTGGTCATCGAACGGATTTGACAGGAGCGACCATGTCACTCGTAAAGCTTACGACTTCAATATTTATCCTTGCCGCAGTATCGGCCACTGCCGCCGATGCTCGCGAAAATGTACAGGTGGCGGGATCATCCACCGTGCTGCCCTATGCGGTCATCGTGGCCGAAGCCTTTGGCGAAAACTTCGACTTTCCGACGCCAGTGATTGAATCAGGCGGATCGTCCGCAGGGCTCAAGCGGTTCTGCGAAGGTGTTGGCGACAATACCGTCGACATTGCAAATGCCAGTCGCGCTATAAAACCTTCGGAAATTGAAGTCTGCGCTGAAAACGGCGTGACCGACATCATCGAAGTGCGCATTGGCTACGACGGGATCGTCTTTGCCAGTGAAATCAACGGCAACACATTCGCATTTACGCCTGCGGATTGGTACATGGCTTTGGCTGCTGAACTGCCTGTGGAAGGGGAACTGATCGCGAACCCCAACACGAATTGGGGTGCTGTGAACGCCATCTTTACAGATCAGCCAATTCAAGCTTTCATCCCCGGCACCAAGCATGGAACGCGCGAAGTGTTTGAGGAAAAAGTGCTGCTGCAAGGCTGCGCAGACAGCGGTGCACTTGACGCGATCATGGCGATCAACGGCGGTGACAAGGACGGCGCGGAAGCGACATGTATGGCAGTGCGTACGGATGGTCTGTCGGTGGATATCGACGGCGATTATACGGAAACACTGGCCCGCATCGAAGCGGATACCAATGGAATCGGTGTGTTCGGACTGTCGTTTTACGAAAACAACAGTAACAAATTGCAGGTCGCAACGATGTCTGGTGTCACGCCAACTACTAAAACCATCGCCACGGGCGCCTACCCGGTCTCTCGTCCGCTGTATTTTTACATCAAGGCCGCGCATTTGGGTGAAATCCCGGGCCTGCAGGAATTTGCCGACTTTTTCGTAAGTAACGATATGGCGGGTCCGGATGGGCCACTGGCTGAATATGGTCTGGTGTCTGATCCCGAACTTTTCACCACCCAAGAAGCGGTCACAAATCGCACCTTGCTCGGCAATATGTAGGCTAGGGCGCGGGGCCGGCACTGTGTTGGCCCCGCATCCATCAAAAGGAAAGCTGCTGTAATGTGGTTCTTGGATGTCTTGTTTTCTTTGCCGGTGTTGGTTTTCGCACTGGCGACTTTCGGATTTTTTGCCGCTATGGCACGCGCGAATGCTGTCTCGGGCGGCGACATCCGTACCTTGGCGGCTCTGCCCAAAGCCCATGGAAACAACGCTGTCCTGAGCGTCGTCGTTCCGGCTGCTGCAAGCCTAATTATCCTGTCGTTGATCCAGTTGATTGGACAACAACAAGGCGTCGAAACCCTCACAACGCGACACGTATTCTGGGCAGTACTGGCGACTGCGGCAATCGGCTGCATAAGTGCGATCGCACGGTCCACCGCGCGGTTTCGAGCACGCGTGGCGTCTGAGGCATGGATCAAGTCGCTGCTGATCGCGGCGTCTACCGTCGCAGTCTTGACCACGATCGGCATTGTGTTGTCGATGGTTTTCGAGACGGCCAATTTCTTTCAACAGTACGCTTGGATCGATTTCTTCTTTTCCGCTGAATGGTCCCCGAATTTTCGCGGGAACAGTGCGCTTGGTATTCTGCCGCTGCTGTGGGGCACGCTGTATGTCAGTTTAATCGCGCTGTTGATCGCGGTTCCGGTGGGCCTGTTTGCTGCGATCTATCTGTCTGAATATGCGGGTCCACGAATGCGCGGCTTCGTTAAACCGATGATCGAAGTTTTGGCCGGTATTCCGACAATTGTTTATGGGCTTTTTGCGTTGATAACCATTGGTCCCCTGTTGCGGGACTACTTCGCGCAGCCGCTTGGGTTGGGCGACAGCGCATCGTCGATCATGTCCGCTGGGCTTGTCATGGGTATCATGTTGGTCCCCTTCGTTTCCTCGCTGTCGGACGATGCAATCAATGCTGTTCCCCAAACGATGCGTGATGGGTCCTTTGCCGTGGGTGCCACGCAGTCCGAAACCATTCGCCAAGTCGTCATTCCGGCAGCATTGCCTGGCATTGTTGGCGCCTGTCTCTTATACACATCTGACGCTGCCGACGAATAGA
>CAJXTP010000261.1 GCA_913061335.1 uncultured Loktanella sp. | reverse complement strand
AGTCCGCTTAGCAGCCATCGGTGCAACGCGCAGCGAACGGCTCCTTTCCGCCCTTTGTGTCGATCGACATGAACGGCCCTTTGCGGTCCTTGGCTTTGGAAATTGCTGCTGCGTTGCCGTTTCACCAAAGCGGACGCCCAATTATGCTGCTCACACAAAACTCCGATAACTAAGTCGAGCGATGTCAGCTTCCATGAAAGTAATCATCAAAAAATGTCGAAGTCGCGCTTCTTCAGCATCTAGGAAACTAGGGGTGCCTCATTCATTCGACGGGTTCTCTAGTACAATCCACGAGAAGGAGACGCTTCACTTTGCCGCTAGCAGAACTAACCCGACGCGCCCGCATTACCAATTTGTTCCGCGTCGCCGTATTACTACCGTGCAGTGACCACGTTAGATAACCAAGGTCGGCGACTGGGAAGTCTGCATCAGGTCTAACGGGTACAACTCGCTCAAGTTGATCTACAAAAGCCCGACCATTTCTTGATAACGAATTGTACCGCGTCATATTTCCTTGAAATACTTCAAGCCTGATAGCTTCTTCTCGTGTATTCACCCAATCCTTGGTTTCGCTGTCAAAGGAGACAAGTTCTTGACGAGGAGTTCCGATAGAAATGTTTTCAATTGCGCCTACCGCCCCGATGGGTCGATGCGCTGCCTGTAGGCTCCCCTCGAGTGTTTCTGCGAGTTCATCAAGGTCGACGGGTCTACGCAGTAATGCCGGTGGTTCCTGTCGGTCATAAAGTTTTCGTAAATGTGCTGTTTCTGGTTCAGCGTCGAGAAATCCAGTAGCTCTTCGAAATGCAGTCTTAATGAAGTCATAGAATGGTGCAGACGAAAGCGCCGCCGCAACGGACGATGTTGCAAGATTGGCTTTAATCAAAACCAAGACGTCAATGAGGAAACTGCCTTGCTTTGCGGGCTTGAGCAAAAAGGGAAGCACCTCTTAAAGCCGTGGCGCGCGACACTACTTCTGCGTTGACGTAAGCGTGAGTAGCGATGTGGAGCGCTCTAGAAATACCATCAATAGAGGTTGCACCGTCATATGCGGGGAGAGAGTTTTCATCGGCCAAACCTCCTGTATACGATATTCGTATTTTGTGCTGTGCTAACGTGACCATGATGGTGCTCCCCGTCTAAACTTACAGATAGTCACAGTTGTTCTACCAGTGTGCCTATGCTGTTCACATCAGCCATCAAGATGAGGTTGGTATTGTTGTTTATCTGCTTCTCAGAATAAACTTTTGTCCGAACCAAATCTGCGAACATGAAGCTGTGGTTTCCGAGGCTGGAACTCGCATACGCACGTCGCATCAGATGGCAAGCGACAGCACCATATTTTTTGCGTAAGAGGCGGTAGCTTAGTGGGCCACAAAGCATAGGCTTGCTGCGATCCCGATTTAAGACATCCGAAAAGAGGGTCCAACTTGATTGCTATTCCTGCCGACTTAAACTGGATCGATGTACTTTGATTGATTGACTCTAAAGTTCTTGAGGAACCTAACTTTGCATTGAAGCTATCGAAGGCAACTTTGTTATGCTTACGCTCAACATCATTACTCGGTCTCTTCAATATCGCTAGGGCTTTACTGTGGTCACCGTCGCAATGTGCCCGAACCGCCTGTTGAAGTGGTTTGTAAAAATCGTAACCACCTTTGCCAACAAGGCGCTTTTGTATTTCAGCGATACGACCCCCAGTGTCGAGAAGGCTAATTTTAATAAATGTGTTGAGCGAAAATGTAATCATGAATATGGTCAGTAGGTCATTTCTTGCAGTTGTATTCCTTCACGCATGATCGCCTGATGTAAAGCATAAACAGCGATCGAACATTCCGATTGTTTTTTGGTCGTACACCCTCCGATCAACGGGGTGAGGCCATAATCCTGCTATTTTACCCAATCCCTCATATTTCAGGTATTAGGTCGATCAGAGTCCGTTTTCATCGCGTTTCCGAAGCCGTCTCGCGCCTGCGGCGAATGCCCGCTTCCCGCCCTCCACCGCGATGCTGCAACATTCCGCTTTAAGTTCACACAGAAAAAAGGGGCCCCCAAAGGGACCCCGTTAGTTTTGCTGATCGGGCTCGTGATTATACCGCTCGTCGTTTTTTGCCTGTGGCCCGATCTGCACCGAGGGCGAGCGCGCCCGCCCCGGATCCTTTTTATTCAGTTTTAAGCGCTTGGGAGCAGCTTTGCCCCGATCCGGGACGAGTTACTCCCGATTTGGGAGGACCGATGGTCCGACCTACACAACCCTAAAACTCTTTTAGCTACAGCCGGATGTCCCGCCGCAGGTGTTGCACTTCATGCAGGTTCCGTTGCGGACCAGTGTATAGTTGCCGCACTCGCCACATGGATCGCCTTCGTAACCTTGCATCTTGGCCTTATCACGCAACGAGAAACCGGCAGCCATTGTTGTACCGCTGGACAAGGACGTCTCAGCCGCGACAGCTACATTGCCCATCGTTTGCGTGGCCTCAGCAACAGGGTCAAGCGTCGCTGTGGCTTGGCCGCCCTGCAGAACGATCAACTCTTGCGGCATCCGCTTGCGCAGATACCCAGTAGAGCTGATCTGACGCAGTACCTCCAATGACTTGGACGCCGCGGCCTCGGACGGCGTTGCCACGTTGGACACACCTTCCATTTCACCACGGCCGATGTCGTCGAATGCAGCGCCTTCTGGCTTAACGTGGGCCAGATCGGTGCGGTCGAGATAGGACACGGCCAATTCGCGGAAGATATAATCAAGGATCGACGTTGCATTCTTAATACTATCGTTGCCTTGAACCATGCCAGCTGGCTCAAACTTGGTGAATGTGAACGCATCAACAAATTCTTCCAGCGGCACACCGTACTGCAGTCCAACAGACACCGCGATGGCAAAGTTGTTCATCATCGCCCGAAAACCAGCACCCTCTTTGTGCATATCGATGAATATTTCACCAAGCTGACCGCCTTCGTATTCGCCAGTTCGCAGGTAGACCTTGTGGCCACCCACGATCGCCTTTTGGGTATACCCCTTACGGCGCTGTGGCATCTTTTCACGTTCGCGGTTGCGTATCTCTTTGATAATGATCTTTTCGACCACTTTTTCAGCCAGAACGCGGGCTTTTTCATGGGCGTTGCCGGATTCCAAGATTTCGGCAGCTTCATCATCGTCTTCGACTAAGGATGCAGCCAATGGTTGGGACAACTTGGACCCGTCACGGTACAGCGCGTTGGCTTTGACACCCAAGGACCAAGACAGCTCGTATGCTTTCTGGCAGTCCTCGATCGTCGCGTCATTTGGCATATTGATCGTCTTAGAGATCGCGCCAGAGATGAACGACTGTGCCGCGGCCATCATGTGGATGTGGCTGTCGACGCTCAGATAACGCTTACCTGTTTTCCCGCATGGGTTGGCGCAATCGAACACTGAATAGTGCTCTTCGTGCAGATGCGGCGCGTTCTCCAATGTCATGGTCCCGCAGACGTGGTCGTTCGCAGCTTCAATTTCGGCTTTGGAGAAACCCAAGTGGCGCAAAAGGTCAAACGTTGGATCGTTCAGCTTCATCGCAGGGATACCCAGCGTTTTTGTGCAGAACTCTTCGCCGAGCGTCCATTGGTTGAATACAAAGCGGATGTCGAACGCGGCTTTCAGCGCGCCTTCAACTTTGTCGATCTCCGCCTGACCAAAGCCGTGGCCGATCAATGATGTGTGGTTGATCGAAGGCGCCTGCCCGATTGACCCGTGGCCAACCGCATATGCGATTATTTCTTCAACCTGCGCAGACCCATACCCAAGCTTTTCAAGAGCCGCAGGCACGGATTGGTTGATAATTTTAAAGTAGCCGCCACCAGCAAGTTTCTTGAACTTCACCAGCGCAAAGTCAGGTTCGATACCTGTAGTGTCGCAATCCATCACCAGGCCGATGGTGCCGGTTGGGGCAATTACGGACACCTGAGCGTTGCGATAACCGTTCTTTTCGCCAAGTTCCAACGCTTCGTCCCATGCGCTGACAGCGATACCAGCAAGGCGAATATCGGGGCAGTTGGCATGGTCCAGCGGCACTGGCTTAATTGCCAAGTCCTCATAGCCATCATCCAGACCAAGTGCTGCCTGACGGTGGTTGCGAATAACACGCAGCATATGTTCGTCATTCTTGGCATAGCCGGGGAATGGACCCAGCTCGCCAGCCATTTCAGCGGATGTTGCGTATGACACGCCCGTCATGATTGCCGTCAGGGCAGCACCCATCGCGCGGCCTTCGACACTGTCATAACTAAAGCCCTGTCTCTTATACACATCTCCGAGCCCACGAGACCTCTCTACATCTC
>CAJXTP010000260.1 GCA_913061335.1 uncultured Loktanella sp. | reverse complement strand
CGAGATGTAGAGAGGTCTCGTGGGCTCGGAGATGTGTATAAGAGACAGGAATTTCGACAGGAGATGGAACGCAGGCAGGAGGAGCCAAATTCAAGCTGGTACTATCTCACTGCCGACTACATGAACAAAACCCTTGCAGCTGCCACAGCATTGAACATTGATGCTCTTACTGGGTTTTCTGTGAACACACGTGAACATGACGATCATGGCGAGAACTTCAATGAATTCTTGCGAGCCGTGGACAATATCATTGTTCAAATGCGCATACTGAATTCAAGAAGTCGCAATGCTATGACGGTAGGGCTAACTGAAGCCCAGAAAACAAAAATTCACCATCTGATTGAAAAAATCAGAGGAGAAGTCGAAGCATCGGCCACTACCGAGGATAAGAAAGACAAACTCTTCAGCATCCTCAAGAACCTTGCTGCAGAAGTAAGTAAGAACCGGACACGATATGAACGGTTTGCTGACTTGGCACGGTCCCTTGCTACCTTAAGTGGAGATGTCGAGCGTGAAGGTGCCCAACCATGGTGGCCCTGGTTTCAAAAAATCATGGGGCTTATTGGTGAAGCTAAAGACACGGAGCCCCAACTCCCCAGACCACCCGAAATCAAGAAGATCGAACCCCCACGCAGAGAGCTTCCTAAACCCTCGACAAGAGATCTTGATGACGAGATTCCATTCTAACCGGATATCCACAATTAAAGTCGCACCCGGCTTTGGGTTTTCAACAAAATGGAGATAAGTTGATCTTTGTGTACTCACTACACAAACATTAACCGCGCTCCGCATCGTTTAAGTTTGCTCCATTCGCCCTGTTGCACAGGGAAGGCATTCTCGATCCGCTCCGCGCTATCTTGAATGCCTGAACAAGCTCCGCTTGTTCTCTTAGTCTACTTGGAAAACAAATGGCTGGACCCGGACACAACAACCCACCGCCTGAGGCTGGACCTTATGCCATCTACCGGACGGCGAAGATCGTAACTACTTCGAACCTTCGCGGCTCCATTAATCACCTGATGCGGATCAACGATACGCCGAATGCTGACCCTGAACGTGCGCACCTCAATCGTGTTCTTGTAGGTAGTTCTGATCCGCTTGCTGATGTGGAGGCGCGGTTACCTGAAGTTGGAGAGCGTAATCCGGACACCGGCAAGATGCTCCGCCGCAAGAACTCTGTCATCACAATTGAAGTCCTGCTTACGGTAAGTCCGGAATGGTGGGCAATTGCACCTGATGAAGCCAAAGCCGAATGGGAGAAATCTACCGTCGAGTGGCTCAGAGCTGAATACGGCAAAGACAATGTTGTCCACCTACAAATCCACGGTGACGAGAGAACACCGCATATCACGGGCTACGTCGTTCCGATCGATCCAGATAGCGGTGGACTGAACTGTCGACGTTGGCTTGGCGGGCGACACCTTCTCAGCAACCAACAGACAGCATATGCGGCCTCAGTTGAGCATCTGGGAATTCAGAGGGGCGTGCCAGGCTCCACAGCGACACACGAGGCTGTCAGGCGTGCGTACGGCCAGATGAACGGACCTGAAGTTCCTGTGGCTGTCCCTGCCCCATCTCACCTCACTGTATCACCTGACGCGTGGGCAGCTGAAGCAACCAAGCAAATGATTGAAGTGATCGAGCCAACAAAGGCACGCGCGAACACAGCAGACAGCGCACGAACGTCAGCCAAAGCATCCGCGGCACAAGCAAAAAAAGACCGCAATCGAGCGGATCGAGCTGAAGCTGCCTTGGCTGATGCTAAGGAAATCGCCGATCGTATGCGTGCGCTCGATCTGCCTAAAGTTCTCGATGCTCTTGGGTTAAAGAAGGACAAATACGACAAGGCAAAGTGGAAGGCAGACGGCTTTTCGATCAGTGTCGGTGATGGTGCCAAGACTGGAAAATGGTTTGATCACAAAGCTAACAAAGGCCGAGGCGGTGCAATTGATCTTGTGGCTCATGTCATGGGCACAGACTACAAAGGCGCGGTATCCTGGCTCGCAGACCGTTTTGGTGAAGGTGCTGCAACAGCTGACGTGACCGCTCGTTTGCAACAGAAAGCTGTGAATGAGGTTCGCAAGGCTGTGAAGGAACGCCCACCGTTCACACCCCCAGCTCCCGCTCCGGCGAATTGGTCTACCGTTCGAAATTACCTGGTCGATGATCGTGCTTTGCCTTCGAGCTACATCGACAAGCTCTATGACCGCGGCGATCTCTACGCCGATGCTCGCCGCAATGCTGTTTTCCTGTGCCGTGATAAAGACGGTACGCCAGTCGGCGCTGAGCTGAAAGGCACAATCAAGCGTGATGATGGATCGCGTTTCAGTGGCATGTCGTTGGGTTCGAGCAAAGAAGGTGGCGGTTTTAAGATCGGTAATATCGCAAAAGCGAAAATCGTCTATCTCGTTGAATCTGCGATTGATGCCATCAGCTTGATGAAGTTGCGAACAATGGACAAGGAGCGCGATGTTGCTGTGATCTCCACCGCAGGCACAACGCCAGAACCCAGAACTTGGTTTGCAAAGGTAGCATCGCATGCACGTCGCATCTGTGCTTTCGATAATGATGAGGTTGGCGACAAAGCTGCCCACAAGTTACGGCGCCATGGCTTTGAACGCTTTCGCCCAGCTGGTCACGATTGGAATGATGATCTTAAGGCTCTGATCAACTCTTCTGATCAAAGATCAACCGAGAACCCCTTTACTCCTAACGACCCTCTACCCTCACCCTCTCCCACCGACCCCTAACTTTCTTTTTCAGGTAGATCGGCAGGAGGCCCCCTTAGGGGGCCGGGGCGCAGCCCGAGCTTGCGTATGCAAGCGTTCATTTGACGATGGAAGTCGGCGTAGCCGGCTCTCGTTCTTCTCTTTTATGTGGATAATCTGCGACCAGTTCCACAAGAGGAAGAAAGAGGAGTATACTTAAGCTATTGAAAACAAACAATGTACAGTTTCAGTTTGTTATACTGGTAGTATCAGTTTGTTATACTACCAGTACCATTTTTGCCATTGTTTTTGAAACTACTTGGCATTATCTAGGGTACAGTAGGTTTCAGTTAAGAGTCAAAAACTGGAATTCATATTTAATTTCCTAGGAGATAAAATGACACTTTCAGTTCCCATGGTTATAGATCCGAAGAAAGAGTATGAGGAAAACCCCTTCATGCACGGCTTCGCCGTCCCTGTGCGTCGGAAGAGGGTCTCAGTTGGTGAATCTGATGAAGTGATTGTGTCCACAACAACCGGTGAAATCACTGACATGCCTACAATTTCTAGGGCGGTTGAAGTGGACACAGAACGCTTTGTGAAGCTCTACGTTGCTCAGGTCGGTGTCTTCTTCAGCCTACCTCAGAGAGCCTTACGTCTGTCTGAAGTTCTGTTGCATGAGATGTCTCGGATGCCAGGCAGCGATATGGTCTATTTGAACAAAAGCGCAGCTGAGAAGTATTTCAAAGACAAAGGCACGAAGTCAGGAATGTCGAAGGTGACATATCACCGAGCGTTGATGGACCTTCTTACAGCGGGCTTGATTGCTTACAGTGATCGCCCTGGCCTGTTCTTCTTAAACCCAAATGTCTTCTTCAACGGTGACCGAGTGCGGTTTGTCACGGAGTACCGCAAGAAGAAGGTTCGCGAGCGTCAACGCTTGGAAGAAGCTGGACAACAATCATTACCATTAGAAAGTGAAGAATAATGAATGTAGAAATTGCCACGATCTGCATCGACACGTTGGTGGATGAAATCTTTGGAACCGCACGCGCGAACCCTGGCAAAGAGATCAAAGCAAGAGACTGGGCGTCAGATCGCAATCTTTCACCTGATGAGATGAAAGAATTCGTAATCGAGGTCTTTGATCGGGTTCATGGCTTCACCAGTGGTGAAGTTGCTGCCAAAGATTTGTCTTTGCGAACAATCCCAGAATCCATTCCAGGTCAGACATCCAATGTAACTGATGTTGCGATCAAAGCTTAAAATTTTGACATCGGGTCACTGACGCGACATTGTCGCGACATGACCAGCGACAGCAACTCATATGTCACAAAAAAATTTACGCCCCTAGCTGCTGCAAAGCACACTGGCTATGGTCGTACAACGATCATGAAAGCTATCAAAGAGCATGATTTAAAGGCAACTCGAGACAATCGAAATCGATGGAATATCGCATCGGAAGACCTTGAAGAATGGGCGAAAAATCGCCCGGACACTAACGCGTCACTGTCGGCGTCTGTCGGCGTCACTGACACGACAGTGATGCCGACAGACGCCATGTTGACACCTGTCTCTTATACACATCTGACGCTGCCGACGAATAGA
>CAJXTP010000259.1 GCA_913061335.1 uncultured Loktanella sp. | reverse complement strand
ACGAGATGTAGAGAGGTCTCGTGGGCTCGGAGATGTGTATAAGAGACAGAAGTCGCTCCATGTACTGGCCACTATTTGTCACCGGATGAATTTGTCGACATAATCCCCGCCTAGCCCAACCTCTTCGAAATGCGCGCGGCACAGATCAATCTTGGTGAAAACGTCTTCATAGCCTTCAATCTTGCCCCACGGATCGACGTAACACATCACGCCGTTCACTTGAAAATAGGTGATCATTTCTTCGACGTCATCTGGCACGACTAGCGTATGAGTCTCGCCTGGGGGTTCATAAACATAACCGCCTTCTTCTGCTACCCAATCATGTTCGAGGTAATGCCAACGCCCTTTCAAAACGAACCCGTGAACTGGCTGGGGATGACGATGACGTGACAACACACCCGCTTTACGCACCTTCAAAAGATTCATCCAATACCCTTGCGACCGGTTAAGGCAGAGAGGCCGAAACCAGACATTCTCAGCCTGTTTAACCCACATCCGTTCATCCTCAGTCGCAGCATTTGGGATTACAATTTCTTCTTGCGCGTCTTTGGGGAACGGCAATTGGTATGGCATTCTAGATTGGTCTTCGCTCATTTTGTTGTCCTCACATGGTTTTGTCGCAAAGTTTGCCAGCTGTTTTCTTATCGGCTGTTTCCTGCGATATGCTTGTCGGAAAAGCTACAGGCAGGATACAATTATGACAATTGATTTCAAAGGCTGCCACTATCTGAAAGACGTGATCCTGTATGCGGTGTTTTTCTACGTTCGCTATGCTGTTTCCTATCGGGATTTGGAGGAAATTATGGCAGAGCGCGGCGTTCAAGTCGATCACGCAACACTGAACCGGTGGGTTGTGAAATACTCGCCAGAGATTGCCAAAACGGCTCAGCAGAAAAAGCTACCAACAGTGGGATCTTGGCGGATGGATGAAACTTGCATCAAAGTGAGAGGGAAGTGGACCTACCTATATCGAGCCGTCGACAAATACGGGAAGACCCTTGATTTCATGTTATCCGAGCGGCGAGATAAGGCCGCTGCCCGATTGTTTTTCAGACGTGCAATCGAGGCAAACGGTGTGCCTGCAAGGATTGTGATAGACAAAAGTGGAGCCAATCTGGCTGGGCTATTGCGCATAAATGTTGGGCTGAAATTCTCTCGGGCCAATCAACAGATTGAGATCTTACGGGTGAAATATCTGTACAACATCATCGAGCAGGACCACCGTTTTATTAAGAGGATCACGCGCCCGACACTGGGCTTCAAAGCCTTCCATTCGGCTGCTACTACGCTCGCCGGGATCGAGGTCGCTCACATGATCCGAAAACAACAATTCCAGAATAACCATGCTTCACCATTCAAACAATTTGCAAGTCTGGCTGCATAAATCTACCCAATAGTCTGGCAAGTTCATGCTCAAGAAAACTTTGCGACAGAACCTTTTATGGTCCACCACATTTTGACTAAGAACCACTATCGTGCTTTAATTCCACCACACTGAGTGCGGCCACAAATTGTGAGAGTGCAAGAATGACAAAGCTTCAAAACATGTCGATGGACCGCGGGCTGACCGTTTTGGAGACCTTGGCCGCGAACGGCGGCCTTTCATTAGCACAGCTGCACAAAATTACGGACATTCCCAAGACACCACTGCGCCGATTGCTTTCGACAATGATGGATCGGGACTTTGTTCGCAGGTCAGTCGCAGACAATCGGTATCGGACGAATATATTGATACCGCGTTTGACTAAGTCCGGTTTCCTTCCCCATTTGTCCGATTTGTCTGGCATCATCATGCCGCATGCAATTGCGCTGACAGCGGAAATCGGCTGGCCTACTGATATTCACCTTTTGGGCGCAGGCTGTATGACAATGGCGGACAGCACCCGCAAGCTTAGCCCGTTCCAGCTTTATCATGGTCAAATCAACTTGCCTTTGAACATGTTCGGTTCGGCCTCGGGCGTGGCGTGTCTATCGAGATGCTCTCTAGGCTATGTGGAAGAGATGCTGGATATGCGGGAAGGGGACGCCTCTTATGGCCTCGACCGCTTTGGAATTACCCGCACGGCATATTTTGACGTCCTGAGCCAGGCCAAGGAGTTGGGCTATGGTATTCGACTGCCAAACTACCAAGGCGAAACAGAGCTGGGCGTGGAGCTGGCGGCCATTGCGGTCCCGTTTGCCAAACAGAACCGTCCAATCGGGGCTGCCGTCACGATGTATCCACGCGATCACAGAAGCACCGAAGACTTCGCAGCGGACTTTTTCGACAAGCTGAACAGCACCGCCAACGCGATAACAGCCGCGCTGAGCTAGGGGCCGAGCCTTTTCGGACGTTTTCTTCTGTTAGCGCGCGTTCAAAACGTGCCTCTCAGCGGCACAAAATTGCGCAACTGATAGACACTCCACACATCTCTCACGTTACATACGGGCAACAGTCAGAGTTTTGCGTATCTAGTGCCCTTGCACTGAACGCGATAAGAAAGGGGAGGCTCTTGTCATGAAACACGCTCAAGTAGATCAACAAGCTACTCCGTTCGCGATGATGGCAAAGCCGATCGGTCCACGTTGCAACATCGACTGCAAATACTGCTACTACCTAGAAAAAGAAGACCTGTTTCCCGAGACGAAGAAGTTCCAGATGTCCCCGGCGGTGCTGGAATCCTATGTCAGCCAACAGATTGAGGCTGGTAATGCGGCGGGCATGAAAGAGATCCCGTTCGCTTGGCAAGGCGGCGAACCGACCATGCTTGGTGTCGATTATTTCCGCCGTATCGTGCGGCTGCAAAAGAAGTACGCGCAGCCCGGTGTGACGATCACCAATGCATTGCAGACCAACGCCATCTTGTTGGACGACGAATGGGCCGCCTTTCTGCGTGATCAGGGGTTTCTGGTCGGCGTCAGCATTGATGGCCCAAAAAAGCTTCATGATCGCTATCGAGTGGATCGTGCCGGCCGGCCCACCTTTGACAGGGTGATGTCCGGAATTGATCTGCTGCAACGATACGATGTGCCCCACAATGCGCTGACCGTAGTGAACCGGGCCAACTCGGGGCGCGGCAAGGCGGTGTACAAATTCCTGAAAGGAATCGGGTTCGAATTTATCCAGTTCATTCCTATCGCCGAACGCTCGACTGGTGTTAGGCTCGCAGCGGCTCCGCAGATTGACGCCGACCCAGCGAATGCGGTGACACCTTGGAGCGTGGCCCCCCAAGCCTATGGGAAATTCCTGTGCGATGTCTTTGACAGCTGGTTCGCTAGAGACATCGGCAAGATCAGCGTTCAGTTTTTTGATGTCCATCTCGGCAGTTGGCTGGGTGAAAACCCATCGCTTTGCGTGTTTTCCGAAAACTGCGGTGATGCGTTGGTAGTTGAACATGATGGCAGCGTCTATTCCTGCGATCACTTTGTTTACCCGGAATTCAGGCTCGGCAATCTGAACGACGAACCGCTTTCGTCGCTGGTCTGGTCCGACCGTCAAAGAGAGTTTGGGACAGATAAGTATGCTTCTTTGACCCAACAATGTCGGTCGTGCGACTTCCGATTTGCCTGCAACGGCGGATGCCCGAAGCAACGATTTTCGAAATCCCGGGATGGCGAAGCAGGCCATAACTACTTTTGCGAAAGCTACACCGCATTCTTTCGTCATGCGGGTGCGCGACTAGAGGCGATGGCCGACTGCATTCGGAGCGGATTACCGGCTTCTGCCGCAGCATCAAACCCGCATCCACAACGAAACACGAAAAATAGAGAAGCACGCAGATGAAAGCCATTGTGGTCATGTTCGATACACTCAGTCGTCGGTATTTGCCGAACTACGGCAACGATTGGGTGAACGCTCCGAACTTCAAAAGGCTGGGCGAAAGGACGGTGACATTTGACACGTCCTATGTCTGTTCGATGCCCTGTATGCCGGCGCGGCGTGACTGGCACACAGGGCGGCCAAATTTTCTGCACCGCAGTTGGGGCCCCTTGGAACCGTTCGACGACTCGATGCCCAAAATGTTGAGTGACGCGGGCGTGCACACCCATTTGACGACCGATCACAACCACTATTTCGAAGATGGCGGGCTGAACTATCACACCCACTACACCACGTGGCAGTATTGGCGTGGCCAGGAAGGTGATCCGTGGATCGGTGATCTGAAAGAACCCCAGATCCCTGAGAGGGTGTTTGGCAAGAACGGCATGTATTCCAACAAAGAACTATACGAAAACTATGCCCATGCCTTCCGAGAGTTGGACGAAGCTACGTTGATGCGCCGCCGCTATCTGACTCGTCAGGACCTGTCTCTTATACACATCTCCGAGCCCACGAGACCTCTCTACAT
>CAJXTP010000258.1 GCA_913061335.1 uncultured Loktanella sp. | reverse complement strand
TGCGGCGGGGTCCAGACGGGTGAATCCTAGATCGGACTTTGCGCCGTCCAGAGACGCTTGCACCGCTTTGACCATGTCAGGCGCATGGGTGGTAAACGCGGCCACAATAGCCGGAACCGAGAACAAGAAGATGCCCGCATTCCACAGGTAACGCCCCTCGACCAGCATTTTGGCGGCGGTATCAGCGTCAGGTTTTTCAACAAATGATTTGAGCGGCACAGGGGTCGCTTCACCCGATGGGGCGGTGTCCAATTCCAGATAGCCGTAACCAGTTTCAGGCCGGTCAGGGTTGATCCCGAATGTGACCAACTGACCGGCAAGGGCAGCTGGGATTGCGGCGGCGACAGTTGCATTAAAGATGTCAGTGTCGGGGATCACGTGATCAGACGGGGCCACCAGCATCATGCCATCAGGGTCAGTCGCGGCCAAATGCAACGCGGCAGCCAACACGGCAGGGGCGGTATCGCGGCCCGCAGGTTCAATCAGCACGGCGCCGGCTTTGATCCCTGCCCCATCCAATTGCTCGGTCACGATGAACCGGAACGCATTGGCGGTCACAACCACGGGGGCGGCGTAATCTGTGCCAGCCAAACGCCGCGCGGAGGCTTGAAACAGGCTCTCATCGCCCATTAATGCCGAGAATTGCTTAGGGTAGCTTTTGCGCGACAGGGGCCACAGCCGCGTGCCGGACCCACCACATAAAATAACCGGTGTAATTGTCATTGTTACTGCCTTTGGTTTTTTGTTTTTGACGACTGCTGGGGCCAGTATAGCGCAAAACATGACCTCAATGTGCCAACGCGGTGGAATTTACGTTATTTTGCCCGCACCGTTGCACCAGATGCCAGCTGTTCAAGATACCATGCATAGGTTTGTTCAAGCCCGTCGCGCAGGCCGACCTGCGCAGTCCAGCCCATTGCAGACAAGCGGCCGACATCCATCAGTTTGCGCGCAGCCCCATCAGGTTTTGAGGTGTCGCAGCTTATTTTTCCAGTAAACCCTGTGACGTTTGCGATCATCTGGGCGACCTCTAGGATTGACACGTCAGTGCCGGTGCCCACGTTGATATGCGACAGCATCGGGTCGGTGTTGGCGTCATATGTGGCCCGATCAAGGGTCATCACAAAAAGCGATGCGGCGGCCATGTCTTCGACGTTCAGGAATTCGCGGCGCGGTGTGCCGGTGCCCCAGATCACAACCTCGTCTTTGCCGTCTTGCACCGCGTTGTGGAACCGCTGGATCATGGCAGGCAAGACGTGGGAATTTTCGGGGTGAAAGTTGTCACCTACCCCGTAAAGATTGGTTGGCATGACGCTGCGGTAATCGGTGCCATACTGCCGGTTATAGCTTTCGCACAGCTTAATTCCTGCGATTTTTGCCACGGCGTAGGGCTCGTTTGTAGGCTCTAACACGCCTGTAAGCAGTGCATTTTCGGCCATCGGCTGGGCGACAGCGCGCGGATAGATGCATGATGATCCCAGTTGCAAAATCTGCATGCAGCCCGCGCCGTAGGCTTGATGAATGACGTTACATTCGATCATCAGATTTTCGTAGATGAACTGCGCAGGATAGGTGTTATTGGCGATGATGCCGCCGACTTTTGCGGCCGCCAAAATAACCGCGTCAGGTTTTTGCGCCTGCATGAAATCACGCACGGCCATCTGATTGGTCAGGTCCAGCTCAGTACTGGTGGCGGTAATCAGATCATGCCCCTGCCCTTGCAGTTGGCGCAAAATTGCGCCGCCAACCATGCCGCGATGTCCTGCTACATAGATGCGCATGGATTACCCCTCGACGCTGACCGGAAGGTCCAGCCCGTGCTGCTTAAGTAAGGCCGTACGCTGTGCGGATTTATGATCTTCCATGACCATCTCGGCGCACATTTCTTGGGCTGTGATCTCTGGCACCCAGCCTAGGTTTTTCTTGGCTTTGGATGGATCACCCAACAGGGTTTCGACCTCGGCAGGCCGGAAATACCGCGTGTCGATCCGCATCACCACATCGCCAACCTTCAAAAATGGGGCTTTGTCGCCGGTGATGGATGCCACTGTGGCGGTTTCGCCAGTGCCGGTGCCTTTGAACTCCAGCTCAATACCAAGTTCACGCGCTGACCATGTGATAAATTCACGCACGGTATATTGCACGCCTGTGGCGATCACGTAATCTTCGGGGACGTCTTGCTGCAGCATCAGCCACTGCATGCGCACATAGTCCTTGGCATGGCCCCAATCGCGCAGCGCATCGATGTTACCCATATAGAGGCAGTCTTCCATGCCCATTGCGATGTTGGACAGACCGCGGGTGATTTTACGGGTCACGAATGTTTCGCCGCGCCGCGGGCTTTCGTGGTTAAACAAGATGCCGTTGCAGGCGAACATATCATAAGCTTCGCGGTAGTTTACAGCGATCCAATAGGCGTACATTTTGGCCACCGCATAGGGGCTACGCGGGTGAAACGGCGTGGTTTCAGTCTGCGGTGTTTCACGCACCAGACCATAAAGTTCAGACGTGGACGCCTGATAAAATTTTGATTTTTTCTCTAAGCCCAGGAACCGGATGGCTTCTAGCAGGCGTAGGGTGCCCATAGCATCAACGTCCGCCGTATATTCCGGCGCTTCAAAGGAAACGGCGACATGGGACTGTGCGCCAAGGTTATAGACCTCGTCAGGCTGCACTTCGGAAATGATCCGCGTCAGGTTAGAGCTGTCGGTCAGATCGCCGTAATGTAATTTGAAACGACTGTTATCCGTGTGCGGATCTTCATAGATGTGATCGACGCGTTGGGTGTTGAACGACGATGCACGGCGCTTGATGCCGTGGACTTCATAGCCCTTTTCAAGCAAAAACTCGGCCAAATAAGATCCATCTTGACCGGTGATCCCGGTGATTAAGGCGCGTTTAGTCAATATTCTCTCCTCATCGAGTTTTTACCCGTTATTTTGTCTGGCTCATTTATACTACACTGACCTTTTAGAAAGAGAAAAATGCTGCCCACTTGCCCAAATGCATCACCCCGTGTTGAGCATACCACAGAACGAGACCAGCTTGTCGGTCGCCCATATTGCCATTGTGAATACAATAATACTTAACGCGTGATCCGGCCCCGCAACCAGCCCAAGAATGCCTTATCGGGACGTGCCAGTTTTTGGCGGCCCGATGCCGCCCAGAATCCGCGCCATTCGGCCTCGAGTGCATAGACGTCCCAGCCCGGTGCCATGGCGCGCGCGCCGTCAAGCGTATCTGGACCAAAGGGCGGCAAGCCCGCGATGTCTTCTACCAAACGCCTGCGCGTGACCACCATCACATCGCCAAGATCTTCGCTGATTTCATAGTCCGGCAAGTTATCATCTACAATCATCCGGCGCAGGGCTGCGCGAAACACCCGCAAGGGCGCGTCAGATCCGGCCTTGGTATGCAGCGTCTTTACTGATGCCCGCCACGTGCGTTGCTGACCGCAATGTTTGCGCGCCAATTCATACAGCCGCCGTTCCAGCGGTTTGCGCAGGCTGAAATAATCGCGGCTTAATGTAAGAACCGATTTTGACTGCACCGCACGAAACAGCCAATCCGACAAAGTGACCGTCACGCTGATCATTCGGCCACCACGCGATTTGCGCACGATTTCCCAAGCTTCAATCAGACCAAACCCCGATGTTGTTTCAGCGTCACCTGTCGTCAGGTTGGTGGTGATCCGCGTACCGGCAAGCCGTTCGAAGCCCTCAATCAGACGGGCATAACTGTCACCGCCTGTATCACGCCGTGTGGCCACCAACAGATCATGTGCAGTCAGTTTGAGCGTCCGGCTAATCTCGCGGCCAGCATTGAGCGCCGCCATCAGCTGACTGATACAATAGATCAGGATGTCTTTGTCATGGATCGTGGCACGGCCCCGCACGGACGGCGTGACGGTCACTTGCGTGCCATTGTGTTCGTAACTGCGAATAGTCCGATCAGGGCGCGTGGACAGCGAAAAGAACGGGTGTTCCATCGTGCCAAGATCATCCTTGGGGCTTGCCTCAAAGATATCGCAGACAAAAAAGTCGCGCATCGTGTTATTGGTTACTATGCTCATTTGCCCTGCCTGCTCGCCGGTCGCCCATTTTTTCAGGTCATTACCGGAATCACCCCTATTTTATCTTCGGGGTTTCACTGACACCTTAAAGTTATCCACAGGGGTCTGGCAACGGTGGATCAGAGTCGCTGTGTCGTCGGATTAGAGTCGCCCTATCGGGGTATCAGAGTCGCAGACATGTTTCAGTGACGCAAAATCATCCGTTATTCCAATAGGTTGCCTAATCTGCAAATCGCATAACTTAATAACTAACAGATTCTAACATC
>CAJXTP010000257.1 GCA_913061335.1 uncultured Loktanella sp. | reverse complement strand
TACACCTCTCTATTCGTCGGCAGCGTCAGATGTGTATAAGAGACAGGTGTAATACCGTGCAGTAGTCAGGCGCATGGCGCCGTCGCCCTGTAATGGAACAACCGTCTGCACGGAGCCTTTGCCGAATGATTTGGTGCCAACAACGATCGCACGACGGTGATCTTGCAACGCACCCGCGACGATTTCGGACGCTGAGGCGGAGCCGCCGTTGATCAGTACGACAATCGGCTTGCCATCGGCCAAATCGCCCACAGCCGCATTGTAGCGATCACTGTCGTTTGGTTCACGGCCACGGGTGGACACGATTTCGCCAGCTTCTAAGAACGCATCGGACACATAGATCGCTTGGTTCAACAAACCGCCGGGATTGTTGCGCAGATCAAGGATGATGCCGTCGACATTGTCCAAACCACCTGCTTCCTCAATTTGATCTTCCAAGCCGGATTTCAGGTCTGGATATGTCTGATCGCTAAACGTGGCAATTCGCAGGACAATGGCGTTGCCTTCGGTCCGGCTACGTACGGCAGTCAGTTTAATCGTGTCGCGAATGATGGATACCTTAAGCGGCTCGACTTCGCCTTCGCGTACCACTGTAATTACGATCTCGGAACCAATAGGACCACGCATGAGATCAACCGCCTCGTCTAGCGTCAAGCCAAGTACATTCTCACCGTCAACCGCAGTGATAAAATCACCCGCAAGAATACCCGCGGCATCAGCTGGTGTACCGTCCATTGGCGAGACGACTTTTACCCAGCCTTCTTCTTGAGTAACTTCGATACCAAGCCCGCCAAATTCACCACGCGTCTGGACGCGCATTGCGGCGGCATCATCGGCGGATAAATAGCTGGAATGCGGATCAAGTGATGTAAGCATCCCGTTAATCGCGGCTTCAATGAGGTCCTTTTCTTCGACGTCTTCGACATAACCGGCACGGATGCGTTCAAATATATCGCCAAACAGATCAAGTTGTTCGTAAACGCTTGCGCTATTTGCAGCCTCTTGGGCGAGCAGGGGACCCGCAATTTGCGTCGTTGCGATCAAACCCAAAAGGGTACCGCCACCTGCGGCCATCATTAGCTTTTTCATAAATCTATATGTCCTATCTGTCTTCCAACGCGAACCAGTCGGCTGGGTTTACCGAACTTTGCCCTTCTCTGACCTCAAGATAAAGGGTCTGTGACGCCACACCGCCAAAATCGACCTCTCTTTGGGTCAAGATTGCGTTAACATCGGGCACATCTCCGCCCAAAAGCCCAATCGGTGACCCCTGCGGGACGACCTGACCGGCTTCACCGAACACTTCTTGCAGCCCTGCAATGACAAACAGAACGTCGGCGGCTGGCTCAAGAATAATTACATTACCGTAGTCCAACAGCGGGCCACGGAACAGGATTGTCGCAGCTGCGGGTGCCGTGACCAACGCGCGCGGCCGTGCTGCAAGGATCACGCCGGGCCTGCGAATACCAGCCGCATCGGGCGTGTTAAACTGACGCAAAAGTTGGCCTTGCACGGGTAACGGCAGATTTCCTTTTTGGGTCGTGGCATCAACTGGGATAGCGTCCCTCACAAAGCTGTCACTAAGCCCAGATGCGAAGGCCGTGAGCGTTTCCGTGCTCGCCAACAAAAGCGCCGTTTGAACTGGGTTTTCAACAAAGCGTAGCGGCAGATCGGTCCGTTCAGAAATGGCCATGGACAGCGCAGATCGTGCCGATTGCACGCCGTCAAGTCCATCTTGCAGGGTGTTGGCCGCACTTTCTTGCAAAGTCCGCAACAAGGCAATTTCTTCGAGTTCAGTGCGCAGCAGATCAACCTCGGCCTGAAGCGCGGGGGCCACTTCGGCTACCATCATGCCAGATCGCGCCGTCCCTGTCGGCCCTGATGGGTGCAGCAGCAGCAACGGCGCTGGTGCGCGGCCCATGGTTTGCAACACGCCGAGTAGGCGTTCGACTTCTTTGGACTTCGCCGCGAGCGCTGCTTCCAAAGTGGTTTGTCGGATCGCGGCGCGGCGTAACCCATCGCGCATGGCGATCAGTCCATCTTCATAGGCACGCACGGTTTGGGTCAACGCAGCAACCCGGTCGCGAGCGCCTTGGGCCTGCGCCAATGTGACGCCCGCTTGTGTCAACCGATCAGCGGCAGTGATTGCGGCCTCGGCGGGGGTTTGGGCGTTGGCCATGCCAGCCCACAGAACCAAGATGATCGTGAATAAGCGCATCAATCAATCAAACTCTGGCCAGTCATCTCATCCGGTTGAGGCAAACCCAATAGCGCAAGCAACGTCGGAGCCAAATCGGCCAAACGCCCGTTATGCAAGGATGCAGCATCCGGCCCACCAACCAGCGCGACGGGCACAGGGTTGAGCGTATGCGCCGTGTGTGGGCCACCGGTTTCAGGGTCGATCATCATTTCGCAATTGCCGTGGTCTGCGGTGACGATCATCGCGCCGCCTGCGGATTTGAGCGCAGCCAGTACCTTGCCCAAGCCGTGATCCACCGCTTCACAGGCTGCTATTGCGGCAGCCAGATCGCCGGTATGCCCAACCATATCTGGATTGGCGAAATTTGTGATGATCAGGTCATAGCTGTCGTTGATCGCGCCGACAAAGGCGTCGGTCACTTCGCTGGACGACATTTCGGGTTGTAGATCATATGTCGCCACTTTGGGTGACTGCGGCATAAAGCGATCTTCGCCGGCTTCAGGAACCTCAACGCCTCCGTTCATAAAGAACGTGACGTGCGGATACTTTTCAGTTTCTGCCAAGCGGAATTGCCGTAGTCCATGTTGGGCGACCCATGCTCCAAGGGTGTTATTGATCACTCGTTTTGGGAACACGGTTTCATACCAAGCCGCATGTGCGTCGGAATAGTTGACCATGCCAAGCCGTGCGACCAACATTGGCTGCACACGCGGGAACCCGTCAAACGCAGGATCAGCGATGGCTGCAAGAACTTCGCGGGCGCGGTCGGATCTGAAATTCAGGCAGAAAAGCCCGTCGCCTTGTGCAAATCCAGCGTAGTCGCCGATGACCGTTGCGGGAATAAACTCATCCGTTTTATCAGCAGCATATGCCGCATCTATCGCAGTTTGCGGGTCAGTTGCCATGTCGCCTTTGCCCATCACCATCGCGTCATAGGCTGTCTGCACGCGTTCCCACCGATTATCGCGGTCCATCGCGTAATAGCGGCCAATTACAGTGGCGATTTTGGATGATGGGGGCAGGGCAGTTTGAAGTTGGTCCATGAACATCTTGGCGCTTTTGGGAGCGACGTCGCGGCCATCTGTCATTGTGTGAATGACTGAAGGGACGCCCGCCGCATCCAACGCAATTGCGGCTGCGATGATATGTTCGACATGTCCATGCACGCCCCCGTCAGACACGACGCCCATAAGATGCGCGGTGCCGCCGCTGTCTTTCATCTGGTTAATGAATTTTACGATTGCATTTGCACGCGCAAAGCTGCCGTCTTCAATCGACAGTTCAATCTGCCCAAGGTCCATAGCGACCACGCGGCCCGCGCCGATATTGGTATGACCGACTTCCGAATTGCCCATCTGACCTCTTGGCAGGCCCACGTCATTACCGTGAGTCAGCAATTGAGCATGGGGACCGCGCATGATGGCATCAAAATTTGGAGTGTTTGCCAATGCGGGGGCGTTGCCCGCTGTAGCGTCGCTCAGGCCCCAGCCATCCAAAATGCACAATACGACGGGTTTTGGGGTGGGCATAAGGCGGCTCCTGTTGATCGGTTTGCGGCGGTCATATCGCATCAGGCGGCGAGCTTCAAACGCGGTGATACGGCCCGCCCGACAAAATTGAGGCGGCGCGGTAAAGCTGTTCGGCCAACATCACGCGCACAAGCATATGCGGCCAGACCATTTTGCCAAATGACATCGCGGCATCGGCGCGGGCGCGCAAGGCAGGGTCAATTCCGTCAGCGCCACCAATGACAAACGTCAGATCTTGACGCCCTTGGTCGCGCCAGCCTGCAAGTTGATCGGCAAATTGAGGGGATGATTGCACTTTGCCACGTTCATCCATCACGCAGATTAACGATCCAGACGGGATGGCGCGATCAAGCAAGGCAGCCTCGGCAGACATGCCGCCACCTTTCTTATCCTCGACCTCAATCAGCTTGGCAGGGCCAAGAGCAAGGGCGCGGCCCGTGCGTCCAAATCTGGTCAGGTAATCGTCGTAAAGGTCGCGCTCTGGGCCGCTGCGAAGGCGGCCCACGGCGCAGATATGCACACGCATTATTCGGTAGTCGCCGGACCCATGCCTGGCTGCCACATCTTTTCGAGCTGATAAAACTCGCGAACCTCTGGCCGGAACCTGTCTCTTATACACATCTCCGAGCCCACGAGACCTCT
>CAJXTP010000256.1 GCA_913061335.1 uncultured Loktanella sp. | reverse complement strand
TCCGTAGGCGCCGGGCCATATTTGCAAAATTCTGGGCGGCTTGTTCGGCAACAATTTGGCGGATCTTGGTCGGTTTCAGTTTATCTGGATCTATGAAGGCGTTGCGTATCTGGTCGCGGCATGTGGTGCTTTTCAGGCCTCCCAGATCGTAGCGAATGGCCGCTCTCCAAAGCCTCTTTGACTTAATAGGTTAGTGTTGCTCCATCAGTTGTTAAATGCGATTGAAGCATATGCATGGAATGAAACTGTCAGTTGTGTCGAAAATGGTAATTATTGCCGCCATCTTGTTTGTGTGGCGCGGATATCTTGCGATCGCCGATTTTATTGATGGGGATCAAACCAGTTTTTTGGCCTTCCCTCTATCTGTAGTGTTACCGGTCATGGTGTTTTCGTTCTTGGCCACCAGGCGCACTATTTCCTCCCAAGAAGGCGCTCTCATGCAATTTGGCGCGATGGTACAAATTCTTCTGATTATCGCGTTGCCTCGTTTTGCACTTTATCTCGCTCTCGGATTTCCCGTTGTTTTTCTTGCTGTCGAACTCTTTGAGACAAGGCTGCCAAACTCATTGAGGACCACAATAAAGAGCAGATTGATAATATGATCGACCTCTCCCTGCCTGAAGGGTGGATGCTTGCTTTGCGTTGGGCCTTGCTGCTGGGCCCGGTTTGTCTGGTCTTAATGATGGTGCGGTTGCGACACCTGTCGCATCGCACTCAAATCGCGGGGCTATTCGCGTTTCTTTACGGTGTTGCGATGGTTTTCGTCACCCATTCTTTTGCGATTTGGATGGGGTGGTGGAGCTATGGCTGGGACGCATTGATGGTAAATGCCCTGCCCGCCGATATCATTCTGGGCGGGGCTGTGTTGTTTGGGCCAGGACTGTATTTCTCGTTTCCAAACACACGTCCTCTTATGATTTGTCTTCCAATCATTATAGGACTGCACGGCACTATTTTTAGTGCGTTGGAGCCTTTGGTTTTTGCAGGTCCATATTGGTTCTTCGGCGTCTTGTTTGTCTTCGCGACAGCACATCTGCCTGCAATCTACTTGGCCAAATGGACAGAAGCGGACACACATCTACCGTTTAGGTGCGCGCTTCTTGCGATCATGACTGGCGGCATGATCTTCGCTGTTTTGCCCTCGTTGATTATGCGGGCCATGGGCGGGGCATGGGACATATTTGATAAGCCTACTTGGTTGATCAGCCTTGTTCTGTTCATGCTATCGATCACATCCCTGATCGGCGTATCCGCGAACCAAACTCTTTGCCTACAAGGGCGCGGAACACCAATCCCGCTTGATCCGACCAAACGTCTCGTGACAACGGGGGTCTATTCCTACGTTTCGAACCCCATGCAGTTATCAGCGGCTTTGGGTTGGGTCGTCTTGGGGGTATTCTTACAAAACTTCTGGATCATTGCTGCTTCATTGATGGCTTGGGTTTTTGTCCAAGGCATGGTGCGGTGGCATCATCGACACGACCTATTGAAACGCTTTCCGACCGGGTGGCCTGAATATAAGGCAAATGTCCCAGAGTGGCTTCCGCGCTGGCGACCATGGACCAAGGCACGAGCGGTTTTGACTCTTTCAACCGCATCACGGAGCCATAAATGGGTTGCATCATTATTTGGTGCGGCAACCAGCTTAGACATTCAATGGTCTGACGGTCGCAGCGCCTGCTTTGAAAACCCCGAAAACGTTTATGGCTTTCGTGGAACATGTGCAATCGCGGCAGCGTTCGGCCATGTGAACTTCGGATATGCGCTACTTGGCCAGGCGTGGTTGCTGTTTGCAGTGCCGTGGGCCTATCTGTCTGATCGGCACATGAGGAGAGAAACATGAAGGGACCATCACCTGCTTTGTTGGGGTTAGATACGTTGATCAATATCAGGCGCGACCAACTGGGTTTTTATGCAGACATGCGGGCTCGATTTGGCGATACAGTTCCATTGCGTCTGGGGCCGTATCGATCTTGGTTGCTGTTTCACCCCGATCAGATTGAGGTCGTCTTGGCTAGTAAGGCCAAAAAATTCATCCGATTTGAACGGATGATGAAAGTATTGCGACAATGGAACGGGGAAAGCCTGTTTATCGCTGAAGGTCAAAGCTGGCACGATCGGCGTCGCAAAGTTCTTCCTGCCTTTGCCCAAAAGAAGATGCCTGCCTACGAAGCCGTTTTTCAGCAAGTTGCACAGGATTGGGTCAAGCACCTGTCCGAAAAGGCGGACACGGAGGGTAACCTGCATCTCAATGCCGATGACATTTTTGCGCAAATTGCTTTGGATATCGCCCTGCGGACTCTCTTTGGGGGCGGGTTTTCCGAAGGGATGGACCAAGTTTCAGAGCACATTAAAGTTCTGTCCAAGGTCGCGTTTCGTGAATGTGCAAGTCCGTTTACGTTGCCTGATTACCTTCCACTTCCCGGCAAGCGCGAAAAAAAAGCTGCGATGGCCTTCATGCGCGATCTCGTCCGTGGCCTCGTTGAAGACAGATTAAAAGGGCCGGCGGGCGACGATCTTCTCCAAGTTCTCATCGAAACCCATGTCGGTGACAAACAAGAAATCTGTGATGATGCTATGAGCCTTCTTATCGCGGGGCATGAAACGTCTGGCGCTGCTCTATCTTGGATATTTGCGCTACTGGCAGATCATCCTGCAGCATTGGCCAAGTGCCAAAACGAAGTTGCACGTACAAATGAAGTCCAAGAAATGGATTATCTTAGGGCCGTCGTCGATGAGGCGCTTCGGCTCTATCCGCCCGGTTACACGTTGTTTCTTAGGCAAGCCACGGAGGACGTTGATATTGCGGGCACCGCGGTAAAGAAAGGTGATCTCTTGCAGATCATTCCCTATATGACCGGTCGTGATCCAAGATTCTTTGTTGAGCCAAATCAGTTTCGTCCAGAGCGTTTTCTAACTGAGCCGACGTGGCCATTCTTTGCAAATATTCCTTTTAGCGCGGGACCAAGGGCTTGCACTGGACATCAATTCGCATTGAAAGAAGTTTCTATCATTGCTGCAGAACTGCTGCGTGCTTTTCAACCGCGCCTGAGCGGCGCTTTTCCGGCTCCTGAACCGAAGTTCTCACTGCGGCCGCAAAATGGGCTACCGATGATCTGGGAGCACCGCTGAACGCGGTGGGCCTAGAACGAAGCGTGCCTGTTGCCCCTCAGGTGGCAAAAAGCACTGGTCTTGTTGTCCAAACCAGCGGTAGCGGTTCTTGGCCATCCGATCATAAAACCAGTCCCGAATTGATCTGGGTATTAACCGTAGCACAGATGTCCAACGCCAAGGGCTATGCAACGTCTTAAAGATAGCAAATGTCGCATCCGATTTGGTCAACGGCTTTCCATCTTTCACGACAAGATACGTCTCGTCCAAATCTTGTGGTGTCAACCTATGCTGAGCAGCGAGCGCGAGTCCTGCTTCGGACCACGCCGATACAAATCTTGCTGAAGGTGTGCGCTCGTGGCGCAGCACAAAGCGCACCCAAGCCGAACACATCAAACAATCTGTGTCAAAAACGATAGTTGGGCCGCTTTGCGTTTCCATGCTTACAATTATGCGGACAGTAACCCCCAATGCCAAGTAGCCACCTACCTGTTGTTGCTACAAAGCGGAATTTGGCGCTCAGCTTGCCAACGTCAGCTTTGTCCGCAGACCGTGAGTTTACTTGCGCCGAGATTTCGCGGCCGCAGCGAATTTCTCCTTCGACGGAGCGCACCGCAGCATTGCCGATTGCAGGCCAGTATTCGCAATGGGCCGAAAGCAACATTCGTCAGAAGAAACAGGAAGCAAAACCTCGCCTCCCTCGTGACCGATCGCCCCTGACCTGTTTAACGTTCGCTCAACCAAGATGAGAGCCCAAAAAAGGGGATATGCTATCAGCTGTAGAACACGGCATTAAATGGCCACTTTCGGATATATCCCCATTGATTTCATTGGATAATATCAGACAAAACTCCAAGACATTGTCCTCTTACACAACCTAAGTGTCCTTTTTTGCTAGACTATTCCCGCGAGTGTGCACAAAGGAAAAGCGCCCCCAGATGGGGACGCATTAAGCCTAAAGTCGGTTTTTTAAATTGGGTTATTTGGACTTTGTCGTTTCGTCGAACAATGCCGTCACCTCACCCGTATCCAACAAAATGGCTTTCATGCCCTTGGCAGATTTCAACCGCTTTGCAGTTTTCAGGCGCCCGTCGAGAAAGGCGGGAATGATTGTATCCAGTAGCACTCTGCAGATTTCGGCGCACTTCGCGAGATCGCGATATTTCGGCGGCGCCACGTCAACCTGATCTGTCAGATCTTCGACCAACTGCAAAAGCTGGTCGATGCAAACTTGGTCCACGGCCTTGCACCGAACGGTGGAATGTTTCCCACCAACACCTATTCCGGAAAGATACCTGTCTCTTATACACATCTCCGAGCCCACGAGACCTCTCTACATCTC
>CAJXTP010000255.1 GCA_913061335.1 uncultured Loktanella sp. | reverse complement strand
TGTAGAGAGGTCTCCTGGGCTCGGAGATGTGTATAAGAGACAGTGAATACGTCAACCGAACAGGGCGACCAGTCTTAAGCGCAGCAAGTGCTAGATAGGGCTGAACCGTTATGTCCAATTTCGACCCAAACCCCCCACCAACACCAGTGGGTACAATCCTTATTTTTGACCGGTCCATCCCAAGAATTGCTTCTAACGCGTCCAGATCCATGACTGGCGCTTGGGTACACGCATGTACCTCTACACGGCCGTCAACAATTTGTGCAAAACCCGCCTCTGGTTCGATGTAGGCATGTTCCACAAATCCGCTTTGGAAGTGACCTTCAACTGTCACATCTGCTTTCGCAAGAGCAGCATTAGCGTCGCCGGACGCAACAAACCCGCCGCACATAACATTATTTGTCCGGCCCTCGTGAAGCTGTCCCGCGCCTACCAATTGCGCTGAGGTAACGTCTGTGACCGCGGGCAGCTCTGACCAGCTAACAGGAAAGGTTGCAGGATCTAGGTTTTGAATTGCTTGAGATGTGCCGATCACTGCTGCGACGGCTTCCCCACGAAAACGCGTTTCGACCTCGGCAAAGACAGGTTGATCAACAAATTGTGGAATGACGCCAAAGAGATTGCGACCTGGCACATCAGCGGCTGTCAGCACAGCCTCTATGCCGTCATGGGTTGACACAAAGCTGTCCAAGTCGCCGAATTTAAACCCCGAACGAGAATACGGCGTTCGAATGACATATATTTCAAGAGTTCCAACAGGAGCGACATCGTCGCCAAATGCTTCGCGACCAGCAACTTTATCTTGGCCATCAATCCGAGGGATAGGGTCGCCAACATGTCCTTGAACCTTTGCGACTAAAGGCGCAGCGATCATGACTGATTCAATTATTTTGCGATACCCTGTGCAGCGGCATAAAACGCCAGCCAAGCCGTCTTGGACTTCTTGTTCTGAGGGGGCGGGATTGTCTCGTAACAATGCGACAGCGGCAACCATCATACCTGGCGTACAGATACCGCACTGCGCCGCACCATTGTGTTGAAAGCTATCGGCCAACGTCGCTGCCAACTGATCCGACTGATACAATCCGCTTAATGTTTCGACACGGCGACCAGCGGCCTGCTGTGCGGGCACCAGGCAGGAACAAACCGGTGCACCATCCAACAAAACGGTGCAAGCGCCACAGTCGCCTGCATTGCACCCGATCTTAACATCACGGGCCCCGAGCTGTTCACGAAGAACCTGTGAAAGGCGGTCTCCGGCTTCTGAAAACGCTTCTACAGATGTGCCGTTCAGATCAAATTTCGTCACTTCTATTTGGGTCAAATCATTCATGCCTTGTCGCTCTCTTAATGGCTCGAACGCATTGTTCGGCGACGACATCCAAACGATACAATCTGCTTCCACGCACGTCATCAATTGGGGACAGCGGCGCAAAGTGCCTTTCGGTCAACTTGATTTCCTGAACTTTTTTGCCAATAATATCGTGCTCTAATTCTGGCAGCCGTTGTGCAACCGGCGAACACGATCCAACTGCTACGCGGGCATCGACGATGCGCCTTTCGTCGTCACAAGTGATGACAGCTGCAACCATTGAGATCGAAATGACAAGGTACCGCCGGCTTCCAAGTTTCTCGAAAGCTGAACCTGCGCCAACTGGGACAGGAGGGATCAAAATAGCTGTCATTAACTCGTCTTCGGCAAGTGCGGTCTTTCGCACCCCCTGAATGAACTCTGAAAGCGCCAGCACACGTGTGCCCCTTGCCGCGCTTGCAAGCTCTACTTTTGCGTCTAACGCGAGCAGAGATGGAATTCCGTCTGCTGCTGGGGACGCATTACAGATATTTCCTGCAATTGTTCCAGTGTTTTGTATCTGGACGCTGCCAACTTCTTTTGCCGTTTGCTTTAAGGCATCGAAGGCCGGTGGCAGATCAAATTTCGCGATCTGGCTCCATGTTGTGGCGGCCCCAATCCGATGCAAGCCCTCGTGTTCAGTGATCTCAGCGAAGCCGTCTAATCTGGTTAAGTCTAAGAAAAATTTGGGTGAAATTCCTCTTTTCGCCGCTGGATATACATCCGTTCCACCAGCAATAATCTTACCAAACGGTTGCGCAGCAATCTCGAGGGCCAAACCTAGTTTTGTTGGGCTGTAATACGTCAATGGAACCCTCATATAGAATTTTCATTTGCATACTAATGATATTGATGGGAAAGTAGTTTTGTCAATAAGTATTCCGCTGAAATATGCTCGACGAAAAGATAAGGGGCCAAAGATGACAAGCGCATTGATTGTGATCGACGTACAAAACGATTTCTGTCCAGGTGGCGCACTTGAGGTCGCCAGAGGTGATCAAATTGTTGCACCAATCAATCAGATGATTGACGAAGCGTCACTTATAATACTGTCACAAGACTGGCATCCGAAAAACCATACTTCTTTTGCTGACAATCACGAAGGCAGCACCCCTTTTGATGTTATTGAGATGGGCTACGGGTCTCAGACATTATGGCCCAGTCATTGCGTTATGGGAACTTATGGAGCCGAATTTCATCCGCTGCTAAATACGTCGAGAGCAAATGCCATAATTCGCAAGGGTGCGACGCCGATGATTGATAGCTATTCAACATTCTTTGAAAATGATCGAAAAACACCAACAGGACTGTCTGGATTACTACGTGAACGTGGCGCAAAATCACTCACGCTTGTTGGCCTAGCCACAGACTTTTGCGTCGCATTTTCTGCGTTGGATGCGATCTCGCAAGGGTTTGATGTAAATATTCCGTTGCATGCATGCAGGGCAATCGACAATCAGGGTTCTCTAGAAGATGCTCTTAGAAAGTTAAAGTTGAACGGGGTCCGTTTGACATAGTGCCCATCATTTCCGTAACGATGCCAACGTGCGAAGATATCGTGCCAGCATCACTCTAACATTGATAAAAATCGGGCTATCAGAAAAAACCTAGGTGCAAATTCAGCGCGATAACAATGAGCGTTATGCCACCAATCCAGCCCAGTTTTTTACGAAAATCCTGACGGCGGTTGATGCTGCGTGCCAAGTTCCCCCCCATAAAGGCAACAAGAACATCGGCGGGGATCGCGGCCAGTGGTATCAGTATGCCCAACACCAAAAGCTGTGTCTGAACATCAATTTCAGACCCTTGTCCGTCACCAAGAACCACAAATGGTGGCAAGAAAAGTGCGAAAAACAAAACTGTTTTGGGATTAAGGAACTCCACTAAGACACCTTGCCAAATGATGGCTGCAAATGATCTTTGGGTGATGCGCGCCACTTTTAGTTCTGCTTGCGCGTCGGTCCGCGCGTGCAAAATCATGGTGCCGCCCAACCAGATCAAATACATTGATCCGACGTAACGTAAAACAACAACAAGAACCGGAAATTCTGCGAACAGTTTTGCGAGGCCCATTGCGGTGGCTATCGCCAAGATAATCCCGCCAAGACACAGGCCAAAGGCAGATGCCAACCCCGCAGATCGGTTTTGGCCAACGCTGCGCGACATAACATATAACATGGACGGACCGGGCGTCGCGCTAAGGAATACGCCTGCGATAAAAACCGCCATAACACTATCGAATGGAGGCATGGGCTATGTAACACCTTGATTTAGTCGTTGCTCGAACGGATTTTGGACGGATGCAGATACGACATCAACATTGCCTTTGGGGCGGCTGTTGATCTTGTGCCGGAAGTAGGGGAAATCCCGCATCAACATGCGTTCAAGATGCGCGCCTGCCGCAAATGGTTTGTATTTCACATCTTGACCCACGTCGACCAATTGAGGGAACGGTTGGATCACTGTGTCGTGGTTTGTGGCTACAAAGTAAGGTAGCGAAAATCTCTCGGGGCTCAGGTTTAGGACGCGGTGCGGCGTAGAGCGTAATATGCCATTGCTCCATGCCTCGAGCATGTCGCCAATATTCACAATCAGGGCATCCGGATCGACGGGCACATCTATCCATTTGTCGTCTTGGGTCATCACCTGCAGTCCCTTATTGCGTGTGTGCAATAAAGTCAGACATTCATAATCAGTATGCGCGCCCATATTCACCGATTTGCGCTGCAGTGTTTTAGAGTCGCGGACATAATGCAGCAACCGAAGTTGCGATATGGGCTTGCTCATCTGGTCGGTCATTGTGCCAGCAGGCAATCTAAGATGCGCCTCTAGCGCTGTGCACAGCAGGCGGCCAAGCACCGATATCTTCGCGTAATACCGCGACACGGTGTCTTGAAATCCAGTCAATTCCGGCCAGACATTTGGTCCCAAAACTCTATTGCCTGCAAGGAAATCAGGATCGTCATGGGGCAAATCAACACCAAGATCGAAGGCCTCATAGCTGCGGTGCGCCTCGTCGGGGTAGTCGCCTTTTTCGGTGAACGGAACATTGTCTGACGTCAGCGCTTATGGGTCCAAATAGCGTTATTTGATAAGAGAGTGT
>CAJXTP010000254.1 GCA_913061335.1 uncultured Loktanella sp. | reverse complement strand
TAGAGAGGTCTCGTGGGCTCGGAGATGTGTATAAGAGACAGATAAAAAAGGCCGCCCCTGCACATGCAGCGGGCGGCCTTTTCAATCTTCGGTCTATCGTGGCTCACATTTTGCGCAAGGCAATCACCGCATTCAGCCCACCAAAGGCAAACGCGTTAGACAACACCACGTCAACGTCAGCATCGCGGGCCTCGTTTGGCACCACATCAAGCGCGCATTCGGGGTCGGGTTCTTCATAGCCAATCGTCGGCGCAATCACGCCCTCGCATAGCGCCATTAAGCAGGCCAACAGCTCCACAGCGCCCGTGCCACCAATCAAATGGCCGTGCATCGACTTGGTCGACGAGATCATCAGTTTATCCGCATGCGCGCCAAATACATCCGCCACTGCGGCACATTCTGTTTTGTCATTCGCAGCGGTGCCTGTGCCGTGGGCATTGATATAACCAATTTGGTCCGGATTAACTTTGGCATCTTTCAAGGCCCCCGCAATCGCCCGCGCCGCCCCCTGTTTGGATGGCATGACGATATCGGACGCATCTGATGACATGGCAAAGCCCGCGACTTCGCATAAGATATTCGCGCCACGCGCCTTTGCGTGATCATAATCTTCGAACACAAAAACGCCCGCACCTTCGCCTTGCACCATTCCGTTGCGGGTCGCTGAAAACGGGCGGCAGGCATCGCGAGACATGACGCGCAAGCCTTCCCAGGCCTTAATCCCACCAAAGCACAGCATCGATTCTGATCCACCCGTTACCATGACTTTCGCCATGCCAGACCGAACCATGTTGAACGCCTGCCCCATGGCATGGTTCGACGATGCACAAGCTGTCGCCACGGTAAACGATGGGCCGCGCAGGTTGAATTCCATCGATACCTGCGACACGGCAGCATTGTTCATCAGCTTTGGCACGATGAACGGATGCACGCGGTTTTTACCTTCTTCATAGACGACGCGGTAATTCTCGTCTTGGGTGTTCAGCCCACCGCCAGACGTCCCGAGGATCACCCCAGATTGATCGGCCAAATCGCCTGCAAACACCAATCCCGCTTGGGCAATCGCTTGTCGGGCTGCCAGCAGTGTAAACTGCGTGAACCGATCATAAAGTGCAATCTGCTGGCGGTTAAAATGCGTGGTTTCATCATAGTTGCGGACCTGACCGCCGATCTGAATCGACAAACGGTCCACATCGCGGATGTCCAATGGGCCAATGCCACAGCGGCCATTTTTCATCGCGTCAAACGTGGTGGCCACATCATGACCCAGCGGATTGATCGTGCCCGCTCCTGTGATGACAACGCGGCGGGGCATCCTAGGACTGCTCCGCTTTCAGCTTATCAACGGCGGCGATAATCGATGCCACGGATGAGATATCAAATGCGCTTTCACTTGGGTTGTTTGCATTAAACGGAACCGTGATATCAAACGCCTCTTCAATCGCGAAAATGCTTTCGACAAGGGACATGCTGTCGATCCCAAGATCATCCAGAGAATTAGCCAACGCAACATCTGACGTCTCAAGCATGGCCTGTTCGGCCAAAATTGCGATCACTTGGTCATGGGTTGTCATATTTCAAATCCTGCAAGCTATTGATGCTGATTTAGTATCTCTCGTCGAGCTTTGGAACCGACTTGTTACGAATATTTGCCTGCCGCAATTGCCGTTCGCGCGCGCGGTAGGTCAGCATCTGTTGCGCAGGGTAGCCCATCATAAAGCTCCCGACTGGCACATCAGACAGCACAATCGCAGCGCCGCCAATGACGCAATCCGCGCCGACAGTCAGATTATCGCCAACGCCTGACTTTCCGCCAAGCACAGTCCGGTCGCCAATACGCGCCGACCCAGCAACAGCCGTCTGCGCACAAAGTAAACAATCATCGCCGATCTGAACATTATGGCCGACTTGCACCAGATTATCGATCTTTGTGCCATTTCCAACAGACGTGGCACGGATGGTGCCTGCATCAACAGCGCTGTTTGCACCGATCTCTACATCGTCGCCAATCACCACACCACCCAGTGAATGAATGCGGTGCTGGGTCGGGTCATCAGGGGCCGTGAACGGCGTTTTGCCCAGTGTCTTGCGGCCAATTTCTACATTTGACGGGGCCGATGTGACAAAGGAAAATCCATCGCCACCAAGCACGACATTGGGCTGCAAAATTACGCGCGCGCCGATATGCACGCCGCGCATTATCCGCACACCCGCGTGGATTTTTCCGCCATCGCCGATCGTGACACCAGCGCCAATGCTGACATGCTCCGCGATCCGGCAGCCAACACCAATCACAGCGCCCGCACCAACTATGCTAAAATGGCCGATCGACGCGCCCTGCTCGATCTGGGCACTTGGGTCGATCACTGCATGTGGACTGATGCCCACGCCAACAGGTGCGATATCCAACATCTGGGTCAGCCCAGCCATGGCCAGACGGGCGCGCGGGGCTTCAATCGCGGCCTCAAGCCCCAATGCCTGCCAATCGGCTCCGGCCCACACCACTGCGGCGCGGGCTTTGCCCTGCGCCAAGGCATCGCCATACGCAGGCGACATCGCAAGCGCTAGATCATCAAGCCCTGCAGTCGCTGGCTCCGACAAGCCAGAGACGGACAGATCAACGGCGCCGTAGGCCTTTGCCCCCAGCGCCGCTGCAATATCTTTGACAGTCTGTGTCATCAATGAACCCCGAACCTTCGGGATCAGACTTAACCTTGAACGGCGCGGACTGCTACCCCTTCGCGGGCCAGCGCGTTCCAGATCCGTGCATCGCGGTTATAGATGTCGCGGCGGAACTGAAGGCTGCCTGTCACATTTGTAAACGCAGTGCGGTACACGAGATGAACCGGAACTGGCTCGTTCAGGTCGACCCGTTCCTCGCGCCCCGGACGCAAATGCGCTTGAAAGAAACCCTCTGGGTCGCTTTCTTGCTTGGCCAACAATGCATAGGCAAAATCGAACGGATCGCTCAGGCGAATACAGCCATGGCTAAACGCGCGGACTTCGCGGCCAAACAACGACTTGGACGGGGTGTCATGCAGGTAGATGTTGTGTTTGTTTGGAAATATAAATTTGACCAGACCAAGCGCGTTGCCCCGAGATGGACCCTGCCGCATCGAAAATGGGAACGTCGACGCGGTGTATTGGCTAAAATCAATCGCACTGCGCGACACGGTACGGCCATTGCCGTCGGTGATATCCAACTGGCGGACAGCATTCGGATTGTTCTGCAACATCGGCAAGTATTCTTTGGTGATAATAGACCGCGGGACATACCAGCTCGGGTTGATTACCATAAATTCCATAACATCAGAAAATTCAGGTGTTTCGCGATCTTTTGGGATCGCCCCAATAACGGAACGGGTTGAAAATGTGACGCGGTCATTATCAACGATGGACGCGGTAAAGTCAGTTAGGTTAACCCAAATGTGGCGTTCACCGCGCGGCCGATTGATCCAACGCTCTCGCTCCATCGCGACGATGACGGACTGCAAACGGCTGGCCATCGGGACATTCAGCTCTCGCATGGTGCTGGCACCGACATTGCCATCCACGACCATCCCGTGGGCCTGCTGGAACCGCTGAACGGCTGTTTGAATTGCAGCATCATAAGTCTGCGTCGCCGTCCGCTCTAGGAAACCCATTGCGATCAGGCGATTACGAAGGCCAACGACCTTGTCGCCGGTGGCGCCCGGCGCGAGTGACCGTGCATTCACGGCTGGGCCCCAACCACCAGTGCCGAGCAACCGCTCAAGGCGCAGCTTTTCGCGCATCAGACGGGTGTACTCAGGCGAGCTTGGCGGTAATCCCCGCAAAAAACCCGCAGGGTTCGACTGTGTAAAAGCCTGCAGCGTGCCAAGACGAGACCGGTAAGGCACTTCGCGCTTGATAGCGCTGACAACGGCAGACGGACGCAGCATACCAGTTTGGATGTCGCGGGCATAGGACATGAACAAGCGGCTTAGCTCGACTTCCATGCGCCCTTGATCAGCGGGCGTCGATGCGGCGCGCAATTGCGCCATAAGCGCGTTTGCATCATATTCTGCGGCTGGCAGGCCGTGGTTTGCGGCACTGGCAAAAGCAGCCATCAAGGCATTGCGGCGGGACCGATCAGCGGTGCCGCTCCAGATACCCTGAAATTCGCGGGCACGGTAAAATGCGGCTAAATCTTCATCACGGGCAGCGGCTTCAGCCACAGCTTGGCGAAATGCGGTGACTTGGGCGGCAGCGGGTGCGGCAAAAACCGACAGCAAAAGGCTGGCGGTCAAAAATAGCCGGATGGTACGCGACGATAATGATACGAACATAGGTTCCCCACAGAACAAAATTGGGTGTTGCCACAACAATGCGGCTAAAACGATGTCCAAGTATCGGAATTCTCGCCCATGAAAGTCCATTCACAAACCCGATAGGTGCTGTCTCTTATACACATCTCCGAGCCCACGAGACCTCTCTACATCTCG
>CAJXTP010000253.1 GCA_913061335.1 uncultured Loktanella sp. | reverse complement strand
ATCTACACCTCTCTATTCGTCGGCAGCGTCAGATGTGTATAAGAGACAGACGCCGAACACTACGAGAACTACGATGGGCCGTTTTACGATTGGCCGATGTATGAGCACAGCGGCGAGCACCCCAACGAGGCTGCGCATTTGCGGATAGAATACGCAGCTCTTGTCAGCATGTGCGACGAGTATCTGGGCAAAGTCATCGACATGATGGACGAGAAAGACCTGTGGGAGGACACCATGCTGATCGTCTGGACCGATCACGGTTTCTTGCTGGGGGAACATGACTGGTGGGGAAAAATGTCGATGCCGATGTACCAAGAGATTGCGCATACACCGTTCTTTGTCTGGGACCCCCGGACCGGCGCGCGCAACGAACGGCGCAAATCGCTTGTTCAGCCCTCAATCGATCTGGCTCCAACATTGCTGCGCTACTTTGGTCAGGAGCCCACCGAACATATGATTGGCCACGATCTGGCGCCGGTTCTGCGCGATGATACGCCCGTGCGCGATTTGGCGATCTTCGGCAATCACGGCGGCCATGTAAACATAACCGATGGGCAATACGTCTATATGCGTGCGCCCGCGTCACCCACGAACGAGCCGCTGTTCCAATACACATTGATGCCGACCCATATGCGCAGCCATTTCGCGGTTGAGGATTTCTACGATCTTCAGGTCGCTGAACCCTTCTCGTTCACGAAAGGCGCCAGCACAATGAAGATCTCGAACACAAGTTGGGTCACTCATGACCGCCGCTTCGACACGATGTTGTGGGATACGCAAAACGACCCCGGACAGGAAAACGAGCTAACCGACCCCGATATTGTGAACCGGTTTGTGGCTGGGCTTGGCCAGCTGATGTCCGAATGCGACGCCCCCAAAGAACAATATGAGCGGCTTGGGCTTGATCGGCCTGACATGGTGGCGGCGACAGTTGTGCGTGTTCCTGAAGCCGAAGGTGGTGTTGGACGATGAAGGGTTCTGGATGGTCCAAAGCAAAGGCAGATATCGTGCTCGGCATTGCCTTGTTAGCAGCCGCATCGCTGATGTTCGCACACACTTTTGCAAACCGATACGATTCTGGGCCGTTGTTTGGCGATGTTTCAACGGTGTTTGTTCCGCGCATTGTCTTGGTTTTGATCGGGTGCCTGGCCGTGATCATGGCCATTCGAGGCGCGATGACCAGGGACTCGGAACAGTTAGAGGAGCTGAACTGGCGGCGGATGGCTATAACCTTCGGCGCAGCTTGTGCCACGTCGCTGGGAATTTGGGTCTTTGGCTACGTCCTGGCGATGCCGGTTGGCATCTTTCTGGTCGGCCTTGCCATCGGGTACCCAAACAAGCTGGTCCTTGCCGCCACCTGTGTTGTGGCAACCGCAGTGATCTGGGTCGCACTCGGCTACTTCGCCCGCGTGCCATTGCCTACCGGCACGATTTATTGAGGTATCAGATATGCTTGAGCACATACTCCCTGCTATCTTGATTTCCCTGAACTGGCAGGTGCTGGCGGCAATGGCCGTGGGCACGGTGGCGGGGATTATTATCGGTGGACTGCCAGGGCTGGGAACCGCTCTGGGCTTGGTAATCGCGTTGCCGTTCACCTATTCTATGGAACCCTCAATGGCGATTGCCCTGCTCTTGGCGATCTATGTCAGCTCAATTTACGGAGGGTCAATCTCTGCGATCCTGATCAACGTGCCCGGAACACCGCAATCGGCTGCATCCGTTCTTGATGGTTATCCAATGGCGGTACGTGGCGAGGGCGCTCTAGCCTTAGGGTACGCAACCATCGCATCATTTGTCGGAGGAATATTTTCCCTTTTCATTCTTGTGATCTTTGCACCTCAACTGGCAAAACTTGCCCTCTTTTTCGGGCCAATTGAAACCTTTGCACTGCTCTTGTTTGCGTTGACAACGGTTGCGGGCGTCTCAAGCCAGAACTTGCTGAAGGGCCTGATCGCCGCACTGATCGGGATTTTTCTGGCCCTCATCGGCCCGGATGAGATTACGGGACAAATCCGGTTTGATTTCGGCATTGTGTTCCTGACTGCTGGCTTGACCGTAATTCCCCTGCTTATCGGGATCTTCGCGATATCAGAGGTGCTGATTCAGGCTGCAACGCTGACAGACTCAGCTAAGCCGTCGGTCGTGAAAGGTGGATTTCGCATACCGTCCTGGGCCGCATGGAAGCCGCGGATGGCAACATTGATGCGCAGCTGCGTGCTGGGCAGTGCAATCGGCGTGCTGCCGGGAACCGGAGCAACGGCAGCGACCTTCATCAGCTATGCGGATGCAAAACGTCGTTCGCCCAATCCGGAAGACTTCGGCAAAGGCGAACCAAGCGGCCTGATCGCATCCGAGGCGTCAAACAACGCAGTCAGCGGTGGGGCAATGGTGCCGATGCTGGCCCTCGGCATCCCCGGGGACGCGGGCACTGCGGTAATGCTTGGCGGGCTCGCCATTCACAACATCGCACCGGGCGCAAGGTTGTTTCAGGAACAGCCTGATACTGTAACGCTGATCTTCGTTTTGCTGATGGTTGCTAATGTATTCATGCTGGTTCTTGGGGCAGCTGGAGCGAACATCTATTCGCGGCTTTTACGCATTCCCATCACCTTGCTGATGCCGCTGGTGGTGATGTTGTGCATAGTTGGTGCCTATGCTGTCCGCTCTAATCCAATCGATCTGATTATCGTCATGGTGTTTGGCATCCTGGGGTTCCTGTTGCGGTTGAACAACTTCCCGCTGGCCCCGATCATCATCGGGTTTATCCTCGGCGCCCCGATGGAGCGCGCCCTGCGACAGGGCCTGATCCTGTCCGATACAAACTTTCTCGAGTTCTTTCGCAGTCCAATGGCATGCGGCCTGTTCATCATCACCGGCCTCGTTCTGTTGAATATCATGGGATTGGGACGCGTGCTGCGTCGCCTGATCGCGCGAAAAACAAATAGCCCAGAAATCTAAACCACTACTTCAGGAGAAAAGCTATGAAACATCTATTTAGAACAATCGCCGGGATTTCGACTGCGCTAATGTTGGCGGTGCCAGCTGCGGCGGAATACCCCGATCAGCCGATCAAGGTGATGGTGCCCTACGGTGCTGGCGGATCAACCGACACATCAGGACGCATTTTCATCGAAGCGATGAAGAAGGCGTTGGGAGCCGAACTTTTTGCCGTCAACGTGACGGGTGCAGGCGGTACGGTCGGCGCGGCACAAGCGGCATCTGAGAACGCAGATGGTTACTCGATCTTCTACACGCCGATTGCGCCCGTGACTGTTCAGCCTCACCTGCGCAACCTGAGCTATGGTGAAGAAGACTTCACCCCGATCTGCGGATTGATCCAGAACCCGCTGGCGGTCATGGTCGCACCTGACAGCCCGTACCAGACTGTGCAGGATTTGGTTGACGCAGCCAGGGCAGGCGAAGAGATCGTCGCGGTTGGCACAGCGCCGGGTTCCATCCCACACATCACCCAGGCTGCACTGGCCAATGCCTATGACATCACATTCAAGTACGTGCCCGTAGGTGGTGGACCCAAGCAGGCGGCGGAAATCCTGAGTGGTCGTGCAACAATCTCGACCGATATTTTGCCCACAGCAACACTCTTTGGTCTTCGTGCGCTGGCCGTGATCTCGGACGAACGAGTTGACGGGTTCGATGTACCGACAATGGCGGAACTTGGCGTGGATGTGCCCACCAAGCATTGGTTTGGTGTATTTGCTCCCGCAGGAACACCGGAAGACGCCGTCGCCAAATTGGCTGACGCTTGCGAGGTTGCAGCAGCTGATCCCGAGCTGGTCGAGAAACTCGGCGGGATGAATTTTGCTGTGCGGTTCCGCGATCGTGCAGAGTTCACTGAATTCTACGCGAGCGAGTTTCAGGGCAACCGCGACCTGCTGAAACTGATCGGCATCGAATTGGAGTAAGTGCGACTTTGCACGCAGTGTGCTGGCGGCTTGATCCAATCAAATCGCCAGCACGCCAGACAAAGCACCGCTCGCACCCCGGCATGATGGAGCCCAATGTATGTACCGGCTGCTGTTCGCAAGTGTTCAATTGCACGTTCTCAGGAAGTCGCTGATATGTATCCGGCCTATGATCGGCTTTTGTTTGCCGTGGCCCTGTCGGGAGTACGCACGCGCCGTTGTCTCATTACTTACCAGGCCGATGATGGCCATCTGGGCTCTCAGACTATGGGTGCGCTTTGTTCCGTTCCATGCAGTTGAGGTTTACGAACATCGTTTGCGGCTTTGATCTGTTTAGATCTCGGTCGCTATTTCATTGTCCTTCCAATCAAAATCTCTCTCAGAGTTCAGGACGCTCCACGCAATTCGCGCCAGTTTATTGGCCAGCGCTACACCTAGCTTATTGTGTTGCATGCGTGTCGAGGCGGCTTCAAGCCATCCACCAAAGCTGAACTTGGGCCAATTCTTCGGCCGCATCATGATGACCTGCGCGGCCTGCACAAAGAG
>CAJXTP010000252.1 GCA_913061335.1 uncultured Loktanella sp. | reverse complement strand
GTCTTTGTGCGCGCCGCCGTAAAGCTGGTCACCATCAGAACCGCCGTAGAGCGTGTCATAGCCGTTTTCGCCGTGAAGGACATCGCTACCATCGCGTCCAATAAGCCTGTCGCCAGCGTTATGGCCCCAGATGATATTTGCGGCGGCGTCTCCGCGCAGATTATCGCCAAACGACGACCCATAAAGGCGTTCGATGGAAACATAGGTGTCGCCCGCCGCGATCCCGGTGTTGAGGTTTGCATATTGCAGGTCTGCGAGAACACCCGACGTCGCGTCGCTGTATTGTGCGCGGTCGATACCGGTCCCGCCGTTCAAAATATCAGCACCAGCGCCGCCAAGCAGAATGTCGTTGTGCGCGCCGCCGTAAAGCCGGTCATTGTGCGCGCCGCCAAGCAGGTGGTCATTGCCATTTTGCCCATACAGGACGTCGTAGCCATTCATGCCGTAAAGGATATCGTTGCCGCCACGCCCGAAAAGGCCGTCGTTACCATTATTGCCCCAGAGGATATTTTCAGCGCCGTTGCCACGCAAGCTATCGTTGAAAACCGACCCGTAAAGGCGTTCGATGGAAACATAGGTGTCGCCCGCCGCGATCCCGCTGTTGAGGTTTGCATATTGCAGGTCTGCGAGAACACCCGACGTCGCGTCGCTGTATTGCGTCCGGTCGAAACCAGCCCCACCATTCAAGACGTCAGCACCGGCGCCACCAAGCAGGACGTCGTTATTTGAGCCACCGTAAAGATTGTCGTTGCCATCGCCGCCTTTCAATATGTCTTGGCCGCGCATGCCGTAAAGCTCATTGTTGGTATCGCTGCCAAAGATCTGGTCATCACCATCGCCACCGATTGCATGTTCTATGTTGGAAAAGGTCACAGCGATACCATCAATAGAACTCGTCCCGCCATCAAGCCGGATGAACGATCCTGATATTACCGCAGCGGCATTGACTGTATCACTGCCTCCATTGGTATCAATAACCGCTGTCTCGTGCCCAAATACGCCAGTATAGTCCGAAAATTCATTCGTGAAAACATAACGGTCATTAACGCTACTTTCGCCAAAAGTCCTGATTACAATATCACGCACCGCGAGCGTGTCGCCGCCAAATTGATCCACCACGCGCACCGACCATTCTCCAGCGGCGCGTTCGCCTCTGAATGCCTGTGATTCAAAAGTCCATGTGCCATTGAAATCGCTGCCGCTGCCATTACCAGAGATCAACTCACTTTCGGTACCGTCGGGAGAGATCAGATAGACCACCATGTCGGCCGTAAAAGTGGTGGAGAACGACATCTCCACTGTCACGCGCTCAACAATGTCATTGGATAATGCACTACCAGTGAAGACGATTCCGGACGAGTCGCCATCCGGAATGACTGTCGCGACGTTGAGCACATCAACGTAATTGAGAGCTTCTGTGTCGCTCGTTTGGGCTCCCTGCCCCGCGAGCAGCCAAGTCTCAGCCAATCGTACTGCAGCCAGCGCATCGACCAGTCCATAGCCGTAATCAGCACTGAAGTGCATCCCGCCACCATTCCAGTCATTGGCGCCATTCCACGCCCAAGCATACCTTTCATCACCCGCTTTTCCGTCGCCGACTTCAGACCCGACATGGCGGGCGGAAGCAGCAAGAATTGACTGCACATCGCGCCACCCAAGTCCGCCCTCAGCCTCGTACACGAGCGCCACCACGCCTGCGACCATAGGTGCCGCTGCAGAGGTGCCGTTAAAACCGCTTGTGAAATCCGTTGAATTGTATCCCGCCGCCCCTGTCCGGTCCGTTGTCACCACTTCGCCCGGCGTACCAAAGCCCGACACAAGAACCGCCGCGCCATAACTGGAATAGGACGAGACGAAACCGTCCTGATCCACCGCAGCGACGACCACTTGACGGGTGTCATTAGTCCAATCGTCGGCGTTGACATCATAATTGTCGGCGCGCGAATTACCTGCAGATTTGAGAATTGTCATCCCAAGTCCAGATCGGCCTAATTCAACAGCGGTCGCAATAGACGTTTCAATTTCGTCAAACCGTACTGAATCATACCCAAAGCCGAATTCGCTCGATGCGTCATTCGCAATGCCTTGGCTAATATTGACGACATCGGCCAAAGCACTCACTGCAGCGTCATTTATCGCGTCTCGAATGTCCTGTAGCCAGTCATCACCAATGAGCCCTGCGACACGGTAACCGGCCATCTCCGTATCGAAAGCTACTCCAACTGCACCCGTGCCATCCGCAGCGGCGCCAATGATACCGGCAACCGCAGTGCCATGGGAATCGGACGACTGGCCAAATGGATCTAAAGAGTTGAGCACAAAATCATAGTCGAGATACTGACTATAGTTCGTGAAATCAGAATGGTTATAGTCAAATCCGTTATCGATGATGAGTGTCAAGATCCCTGCACCGGTATAGGACGGACCCTCAGCAGGGTTCCACACGCCTAACACATTTAGGTCCAGTAGATCCAAATCTAGATTATTCAAATGCCATTGTTGGGCCAATAGCGGGTCTGATGGTAACGGCATGTCAATATCCTTATGCTAAACTAAAAGTATCCAGCACTGTGCTCGAAGAACTTACCGTTACTTCTAGCGTTCCCGCAATAATCGCAGACTTACGGCCTTCCTAATTCGTTAAAATACGCTCTTCTTCAACCACGAGTACTGTCCCGCGGCATGTCGTTGTTATCCCGTAAAATCCGCTCACGAAAACGCGCGCCCCGATTGGAGCGCCAGGCGACAAATAGGAAACAACATGGATCACCCCAGCATCGTCACGCAATTGCGGACAATCCACGGCGTTACCTTGCGTTAAACGAACGCCCGTAATCGAGGCTGTTTGCCGCGTTGGTTCGATTGTCTCAGTGCCAGACATAGGCTGCGTCTCCTCAATTGGAGCAAACCGAATTCCAGACGGGAGCAAACTCTGTTCAGAACAGGCACTCGCAGTGAATGCAGCCCCAAGAACCAAGCAAAAGGCAAGTGAATTGCCCAAGTATCGCGGGCGCAGTCGTCTCCGAACACATTCACCCAACGACTCTGCGCGCCAGGGTATTTTAGAAAGCACTGTCCCAGCATTGATTGTTACCATGAACGCGACGGCTTCGGATTTAAGTGGTAACAAGATATCAGCGTGCGCAGCGATAGCCACTTGATCGTGGTCAGATAATTCAACCGGAGAAAAGTTTGCGGTTTTCATAATTTCAAATTTTGCTGGAATAAGGCCAAATTGTAAATCGTCAAAATGGACCACTTGGTAAGATCGGCGGTGTCCGGCTGATGCAGGCACGGCCGCGTTTTCCAAATAAACACGGCGGTCCTGTCAGACTAATGATTGCAAGCATCAGATTGATGGGTGCAATCAAAATCTATGCGCTCAATAATTGACGCCACTCAGCCAGAGCAGCGTCACGGTTTAGCTTAAAATTGGTGCGTGAATAGAGATGGCGTTCCTGATTGAAATGGTTCTGAATAGACGCGTGGACCGAGACGAATTTCTGTAACGTTGCCGTTCGTCGAAATCTTAGCATCGCCCTCTCTCGTCGCCTGAACGGTAAATGAGAGTTCTCAGCTCTGTTGTTTACCCAGCGACCTGTTTCTTGCCGGTCAGAATTTCCTATGATCACCATCGCTGCGCGATAGGAACGTAGTTTGTCAGTCACTATAATTCTAGGCTGGCCACTGCGCTTCATCGATTTTCTTATGAATTTCAACGCAGCCTTGCGATCTCGGCGCTTACTTACATAACTCTCAAGCACCTCACCTTCGTGATCTACAGCACGCCAAAGGTAGTGCCGTTCGCCGTTGATCTTCACAAAGACTTCATCTAGGTGCCACTGCCAATTAGAATGACTGCGTGCCTGATTACGTCGTTTCCTAGTAATCTCTGATGCAAACATTGGCCCAAAGCGGTTCCACCAAAACCGAACTGTTTCATGACTTACCTCCACACCCCGTTCATGAAGAAGGTCCTCCACATTACGGAGCGAAAGCGGGAAACGGACATACAGCATTACTGCAAGTCGGATAATGTCTGGACTGGTTTTAAAGTAGCGAAAAGGAGACTGTTTTGTCATCCAAAGATGCTACAAAGCAGCCCTGCCCGCTTCAAGCTAGTTTAATCTGACAGTACCGTCCGCTATGTTGCGGATGCGGGGTTCACGCTACAGCATCATGTGACCCTCGCAGCGGTCACACCAGAGGATGACAAAGTCACCGCAACCGCCAAGGTCGGCGTGGTCGCTGATTTCCTCGATAGCTGGCTCAACTTGCGGTTCTGGAATTATAAGTCCAACAGCTATTCCACCATGTCCTACGCCGTGTTTCTGGTGATCCAGAAAATCCGTGGTCAGTCGCTGGCCGAGGTCCGCAAAATCTTGCACAACCAGTTGCAACGCGAGATGGCCGAGATCGACTTTTCCCAACCGGTTCACCTCAATCAGTTCACATCCAAGGCAATCCATCGCCAACTCGCCCGATTTACCGATTGGCTGGAAC
>CAJXTP010000251.1 GCA_913061335.1 uncultured Loktanella sp. | reverse complement strand
CTCTCCTTGGTTCCAAAATTACCAAGCAAAGCGTCAGCAAATCTCACGGCGCCCTATCGTCCGAAGTAGATTCGCACCAACATGTCTAGCGCCTTCATACTATTGTGAAGACGCAGTTTAACCCCAGATCTGGTTTGTTCTACTCCTGCAAATAATGCCTTACCTCGCCTACTGAGATATCGAGTGTCAGCGTAGTAGACCGTGTACCTACCGAGTCCGTCACACTCCCGGCATGTTGGGTCAGGTTGCTGATCTCGGATTGGGCCATCGGTTTCACAAAACTTGCAGGGTAGTACCTTAATTTGCGCCAACTCGGCCGCATCAGCGAATGCAATGTCGGTCAGTTTGTTAATGATGTCCTGTGCTGTCAATTTTAAGTTCACGCTGACCTCTTGTCTAAGCTCCACAATGAGTACTTTGACATCATCCCGCTTCATTAGCCGGCAAGCGTTCACATCAGCATTTTTTACCGCGTAACCTGACCGCCGATAGGCTGCTGCCGCATTTCCATCCCTCATGTACTCCAGACAGAATCGTGCATGTTTTGCAGAAATTGGCTTCATCTGAGTATCTCCAAAATTGTGATTACGACAATGTTAATGCATATTACATACAGTATGGACGCAATACCTTCACCCGTTCTCGCCCCCCGACCCAAGGTAGCAAGTCCCTCATAATTTTTCCTATCCACGCAATGCCGTTTATCGATGGCCAGCCGCTCGCCCGTAGGTTTTTCACCTACCCCAAACCAAATGCAAATCTGATTTAGTCCCCCGGTATCGCTTCGGGTGGGTTTATAGTTGCGTTTCTTGCGGTCCTAGAGGATGTCAGGTGCCGCAGGGTCGGGTGATATCCCGGAAGAGTTGCGCTTTTTGTTTCGGGAAACGCAAACCGTGGTAACCGCCTTCATTAAGAGCAATATTATGCATGCCATCGACAGGGAAAGCGGCCACATAAACCCTGACGCAATCCACAGACCAATTGGGTCGGTAAGTGAATCAAGATCACGGTTCTTATTGGGAGAAATTTGCAAGAAGAGCATGGACAGCACATTTCTTCCGCGGCACCGCGAAAACTAGATGTGCACGTCCTGTGCGATTTTATCCCATATTGAATGGGATGAATCATTCTTACGACGTCATTAAATGATTGTCACTATCAAATACTATGAAAGAGGGGTTGGTTGTATGCTCAAGTTCAGCGCTGTACACTTTCTGACGTCACTTGGTTTAAGCTGAACCAAATGCTTCAACCTCCATGTCTTCAGCTACTTTATAGTTGTCGGTGTATTTCTACCGACGTCGCCGCACTTTTACCCGAACCTGCTGGCGGCGGAACACTCGGTGTGGTCACCAGCCCCAAAGGCAAGAATCTAGAATCTCTGGAAAAATGAGGAGGCATCCCTGACAGAGGCGCTGGTGATGGATGCGCTGAGACAAGTTTGTGGGTGCATTGGAACAGGGAAGCCAAATTAATCCTCGGCGGACTGATCATGTTCTACGCTTGCCATGATGAAAAAACCGACGCTCCCTGGCCGCTGATGGGTTGCGGGCGCTCCTTTAGCTCTGCAGAACAGCGATGCAGCGCACGGGTTGGTGGCCCGCGCCGCCAATCGGTTTACGGGCAAAGCAGGTAGGGAAGCCGCTTCCGTCATATCGAACGCGCATGGACGCCATGCGAGATCTGCCCCTTGTCGCACGCCTAACGACACTATCTGTGCAGGGTGGTGCGCAATGGTTTGTGGGCTGCTTTGAATCGAAAACGAAGCCATGGTAACACCCGCACAGCAGCGCTAGGATGCCACCAAGACGCAGCAATAAAGGCCGAAAATGACAGACGCGACCGCCGATAGCCCGCAAGCCACAAATCCCAGTAATAATGGCGAAAAGCGCAAAATGCGCAAGCCCGCGGCGCGTGCGCACCTACGCTTGCGCCATATTGGGCTGATGCTGACCTTTGTGATCATGGTCTGCGTGCCCGTCGGACTTTCTGGGTGGTATCTGTATGCCCGCGCCGCCGATCAATATGCTTCTACCCTTGGGTTTACTGTCCGTTCCGAAGACGTAGCTAGTGCTATGGATCTTTTTTCAGGCATCTCGAGCTCGCTGGGCGGTTCCAGCAGCCCTGACAGTGACATATTGTATGAATTCATCCGCAGCCAGCGGCTGGTCCGAAACATTGACGAAAAGCTGAACATAAAAGATGCCTATTCGCGTTATCACGACACCGACCCGCTCCTCAGCTATGATGCATCCGGCACCATCGAAGACCTGACCGCGTACTGGCAGCGCATGGTGCGGGTGTCTTATGATACCGGATCGGGGCTGATTGAATTGCGTGTGCTGGCCTTTGCCCCCACGGAAGCGAAGGCAATTGCACAAGAAATCTATGACGAAAGCTTAGTCATGATTAACGCGCTGTCCGCCATCGCTCGCGAAGATGGAACCCGTTATGCGCGCGAAGATTTGGATTTTGCGGTAGAGCGTGTGAAGGTCGCTCGCGAGGCACTTACCACCTTTCGCCTGACCAATCAGATTGTTGATCCTTCAGCCGATATTCAAGGTCAGGTGGGTCTGCTCAACACACTACAAAGCCAACAGGCCGCAGCCCTGATCGAGTATGATATGCTAGCCAGCTCGGTGCGCGGAAGTGACCCGCGACTGGAGCAGGCACAGCGCCGGATTTCCGTGATTGAGCAACGCATCACCGAAGAACGCCACAAATTTGGGGCTGATGGCGAAGGGCCGGGCGGCGGTACCTATGCAAAAATCATAGCCGATTTTGAACGGCTGTCCGCCGATCGGGAATTTGCTGAGAATGCCTATGCAGCAGCTCAAGCTGCGTTTGAAGGTGCGCGCGCCGAATCCAACCGCCAAAGCCGCTATCTGGCCGCCTATATCCAGCCCACGATTGCCGAAAAGGCAGAATTCCCCCAGCGTGTGTATCTGCTGGGCATTGTGGCGCTGTTCAGCTTTCTGATCTGGACGATCAGCACGCTGATCTATTATGCGCTGCGCGACCGAGGATAGGCGATCACATGATTGAACTGGTCAACCTGAGCAAAAAATTTTCCACGCCCAGCGGGAGCAAGGTGGTGGCCGATAACATCAACGTCACCTTTCCCACGGACGAAGCCGTGGGGCTGATTGGCCGCAATGGAGCCGGAAAATCAACTTTAATGAATATGATTGGTGGGCAGATCAAACCCGACAGTGGAAAGATTGAGCGCACCGGCACTATTTCATGGACGGTGGGGTTTGCGGGCAGTTTTCACCGCGACATGACCGGTGCGCAGAACACGAAATTCATCGCGCGGGTTTACGGTGTGGACACACAGGAACTGGCTGATTACGTAGAAGAATTTACTGAATTGGGCCCACACTTTCATGTGCCCGTACGCAACTATTCGTCGGGCATGAAAGCACGGCTTGCCTTTGGTGTATCAATTGGTATTCCCTTTGATACCTATCTGGTGGACGAGGTCACTGCGGTAGGCGATGCAGCATTCAAGCGTAAAAGCCGTCTCGCCTTTCGTGACCGGATGCAAAATGCCGGTGCCATCGTGGTAAACCACAGCATGGTCCAGCTAAAAAAACTTTGTAATTCGGGTGTTGTTTTGGAAAACGGCAAGTTGACCTACTATGACGATATCGAAGAAGCAATTTATGTGCACCACATCAACATGGGCTCCGACGAGGATTAATGATGGAGGTTTCGTGTACTGAACGTTAGTGGTGCTCCTATCCCACTTTTGGGTAAGCTCGATCGCCAATTGGTCTCATCGCCAACTTGGTCTGTCTCAATTTACTCCTTCTCGTTCGACGCCGTTATTCCCGATAACGATTACAGCAAGATTAGACGTTGGGATCGATAGCATGAAACTTATCCCAACCTTCGCCACATCTCGAAAAAATCAGCCAACAAAAAATTGGGTCGTCTGTCATACAATCAATTTTTGGGGATAATCTTATGAAGGCATTCTGGCGAAAAGTGTCCAAAAAACTAGATGTATTGGTGACCGGTTCTCTGGACGTGTCAAAACCGATGGCACCATTGGCGGCTGACGCTCAGGCACAGCTTGATCTGGGCCGGGCGGCACAGCGAAATGGCGATTTTGAAATCGCACAGATAAAGTTTTCTCGAGCGGTTGATCTGGACGGGCGGGCGCTGTGTCGCCCTTGGGGACTGCTTCCGCATCTTACTAAGCAAGGGCGACACAGCGTGAGGCAGCGCCTTGAACAACGGCTATGCAACTGGTATCCACCAGATGACAGTACACCTCATGGACGTATCGCGTTGCTGTCACATAAGGTGCGGATGCGGGCTTGGGCTGATACCCATGGGTTCGTCACGCCCGCGCTACTGGCCCAACCAAGTACCCAGCGTGGCAGACATCGACTGGACTCGGATGCCAGACCGTGTTGTGATTAAGCCGGAAAATGCCTCGTCCAATCTCGGGGTTGTGGTGGCTATTGACGGCCTGTCTCTTATACACATCTGACGCTGC
>CAJXTP010000250.1 GCA_913061335.1 uncultured Loktanella sp. | reverse complement strand
TCGGCAGCGTCAGATGTGTATAAGAGACAGCCAGTGATCTGCATGGCGGAAGGCAAAGTGCTGGCAGAAGGCACGTTGGCCGAAATCAAAGCCAACGAACAGGTCATCGAGGCCTATTTGGGCACAGGCCTAAAGAACAAAGACAAGTTGGCAAAAGCCTGATGGGACAGAATTTGAGTATTTTGAAAAAAGCGAGGCAGGCCGATGTCTGAGCCATTCCTGATAGGCGACGCCATGACCGGCGGTTACGGCAAAGGCCCAGATATTTTGCATGAATGCACGATATCTGCCAACAAAGGCGAAATTGCCGTGATCGTGGGCCCCAACGGCGCCGGTAAATCCACTGCGATGAAAGCCGTGTTTGGCATGTTGAATGTGCATGGTGGATCGGTCCGGTTGGACGGTGAAGACATCACCAAGCTCTCCCCACAAGAACGCGTCGTGAAGGGCATGGGCTTTGTGCCGCAAACGTCCAACATCTTTACATCGATGACGGTTGAGGAAAATCTGGAAATGGGTGCGTTTATTCGCACTGATGATTTTTCCGACACGTTGATGCAGATATATGACCTGTTTCCAATCCTTAAGGAAAAGCGTTTTCAGGCTGCAGGCGAACTATCAGGCGGTCAACGCCAACAGGTCGCCGTTGGTCGTGCTTTGATGACACAGCCCAAGGTTTTGATGCTCGACGAGCCAACCGCTGGCGTGTCCCCGATCGTGATGGACGAGCTGTTTGACCGGATCATTGAAGTGGCCCGCACCGGCATTCCCATTCTGATGGTCGAACAAAATGCCCGCCAAGCGCTTGAAATCGCAGACAAAGCTTATGTTTTGGTACAAGGCCGCAATGCCCACACAGGGACAGGCAAAGAACTTCTGGCCGACGAAGAAGTCCGCCGCAGTTTCTTGGGGGGATGATGATGATGTCTTCATTCCACCTAAACGGATTTTCGATTGTTGCCACAAGTAAGGACCTGACATGGATTTCCTAAACGCCATCGTGGCATTTTCAAACTATGTGCTGGTCCCCGGGGCCGCCTACGGCGCGCAACTTGCGCTTGGCGCACTTGGGGTCACGCTGATCTATGGCATTTTACGGTTCTCGAACTTTGCCCATGGCGACACAATGGCCTTTGGCACCGCGATGACGATCATCATCACCAACGGCTTGTTGGCGTTGGGGATCACATTTGGCCCGCTACCAACCGCCCTGCTCGCCCTGCCGTTTGGTATCGCGGCGACATGTTTACTGGTCTTGTTTACCGACAAACTCGTCTACAAATTCTACCGCAAACAAAAGGCCGCCCCAGTGATCCTTGTGATCGTGTCGATGGGCGTCATGTTCATCATGAACGGCGTTGTTCGGTTCGTGATCGGCGTGCGGGACATCCGTTTCACTGACGGTGAACGGTTCATCATCTCAGCACGCGACTTCAAGGAAATGACTGGCCTCAAGGAAGGGTTGGCGATAAAAACCACCCAAGGGATCACGGTCGTCGTGGCGATATTCGTCGTCATCGTGTTGTTCTGGTTCCTCAACAAAACACGCACTGGTAAATCCATGCGCGCGTTTTCCGACAACGAAGATTTGGCGCTTTTGTCGGGTATTAACCCTGAAAAAGTCGTCATGGTCACGTGGATGATCGTCGCCGCCTTGGCGACCACGGCGGGCGTACTTTATGGGCTCGATAAATCATTCAAGGCCTTCACATATTTCCAACTGCTGCTGCCGATTTTCGCAAGTGCAATCGTTGGCGGGCTCGGCAGCCCACTCGGCGCTATCGCAGGCGGCTTTGTCATCGCGTTTTCCGAAGTGACCATCACCTATGCGTTCAAAAAGGTGCTCGTTTACCTGATGCCAGATAGCCTCGAGCCAACAGGTTTGGTGCAACTGCTATCGACCGACTACAAATTCGCGGTCAGCTTTACCATTCTCATTATCGTGCTGCTGTTTAAGCCGACCGGCCTGTTTAAGGGGAAATCCGTATGACCATTTCATTGCGCAATGTGCTGCTCGTTGTTGGGGTCGCGGCCCTTTATATCCTTGAAGGATCAACGACATTCTGGATTTTCTCTGGCTCGTGGGACTCGGCGTTAAAGATGCTGAACTTCGCGCTAATCGGCGCCATCATGTCGCTTGGCGTGAACCTGCAATGGGGCTTTGCTGGCCTTTTTAACATCGGGATCATGGGATTTGTGGCACTGGGCGGCTTAGCCACGGTGCTGGTCGCAATGCCCACCACGCCGGGTGCATGGTCTGCAGGCGGTTGGCAGATTTTGGCAGGTCTTGCGATGGGTGCCATTACGATTGTTGGCGCAGTTAAGATGTACGCCTACCTGCCCAAAGGGTGGCTGCGCAATCTAATGACTTTTGCGCTGATTGCGGTTGGTTTCTTTGCATTCCGTGCCGTGTTTGACGGTGGCGTAGCTGGTGTTGAAGCGATTAATCCCGCCGCGACAGGCTATCTTGGTGGTCTGAACTGGGGTGGCGAAAACTATAAAGATTACGGTTGGTTGACCGTCGTGGCGTGGCCTATTGGCGGCGTGTTGGCGGCGGGAGCGGCGTGGATTATTGGTAAAACGGCCCTTGGTTTGCGCTCAGATTATCTGGCTATCGCGACGCTTGGCATTGCCGAGATTATCATCGCGGTCATGAAAAACGAAGACTGGCTGTCGCGCGGCGTGAAAAACGTCAACGGGCTGCCGCGTCCAGTGCCCTATGAAATCGATCTTCAAAACGATCTTGGCTTTGTGGAACGGGCAGCGTCTTGGGGGCTTGATCCAACATCCGCGTCGACTTTGTACACAAAAATGGGCTACGCGATCTTGTTCACGGTCTTTCTTGTGGCTTTGCTTTGGCTGGCGCAACGCGCGCTAAACAGCCCATGGGGGCGCATGATGCGCGCCATTCGTGACAATGAAGTTGCCGCCGAGGCGATGGGTAAAAACGTCACCGCGCGACATTTGCAGATCTTTATCCTTGGGTCAGCGATCTGCGGGATTGCGGGGGCGATGATGACAACGCTCGACAGTCAGCTTACGCCTACCGCCTATCAACCGCTGCGCTTTACATTCTTGATTTGGGTCATGGTTATCGTCGGCGGGTCTGGCAATAACTTTGGCGCCGTGCTTGGCGGTTTCCTGATTTGGTGGCTGTGGGTCATGGTTGAACCACTTGGGCTTTGGATAGCCGAAATCACCACTGCTGGGTTCGATCCTGATCATTGGTTCCGCATTCGGATGGAAGACGCGGCTGCGCATTTCCGCCTGTTCACGATGGGGCTCGTGCTGTTGCTTGTACTCCGATTCAGTCCGCGTGGGCTTATGCCGGAAAAATAGAACTGGAGGGCGCGACTTAGGTTGCTTGGGTGATCCCAAAACCAGCGCATAAGTGGTGGCAGAACGGCGTTTAAACCGCTACATATCGGCTTCAACTGTATTGTTTAAGGCCTTCCATTATGGCGCTTCTGTTTCGCTGGCTTCTCCGCATTGTGTCGGTCATGATTTTTCTGATCGTCGGGGCCTTTGGGCTGGCCTATTATTTCGCCTCACGGTCCCTGCCTGACTATGATGCGGAAGCTGCGGTCCTCGGACTGAATGCACCAGTTGAAGTCGTGCGCGACAATGCGAATGTTCCGCATATTTTTGGCGAAAACGACGCTGACGTGTACTTTGCGCTGGGGTTTGCCCATGCCCAAGACCGCCTGTGGCAGATGACCATGCTGCGCCGCACAGCCCAAGGACGGTTGTCAGAACTGTTTGGCGAACGCACGCTTGAGATCGACAAAGTGATCCGGCGCTATGATATCTATAATCTGGCCGTGGCCTCGGTGGATGATCAAGATCAAAGCACAACAGTCGCACTTGATGCCTATGCGGCAGGCGTGAATGCTTGGCTGGCAGAGGTAAATGCGGGCGCACGCGGGCGCGGTGCGCCGGAAATGTGGCTGTTCAACCATCCCGTTTCACCTTGGCAAGCCGCCGACAGCCTCGCAATTCTAAAGCTGATGGCGCTGCAGCTGTCGTCGCATCTGGAACGCGAAGTCTTGCGCGCGCGCACATCCCTGATGCTCCCAGCGGCGCGCTTGGCGGACCTTTTGCCAGATGACCCAAGCACCGGCGTCGCCACCCTGCCCGACTATGCGCAATTGGTGCCGGACTTGCCACGCTATACGCCGAACATGCGCATGGCCTACGGGCCGTTGAACCCATCAAAGACACCAAATCTGGCAGGTGCGTCAAACGCTTGGGCGGCCAGCATTGACAGGTCTGCCGCCGGCGCCACGTTGCTCGCCAATGATCCACACCTTGGCCTGACAGCCCCAACGATTTGGTATCTGGCCCGCCTAGAGCTACAATCTGGCGGCATCATCGGCGGCACAATTCCAGGCATGCCTATCGTTCTAACAGGCCGCAGCGCGGACCTTGGTTGGGGGTTAACCAGCAGCTATCTTGACGACCAAGACGTGTTCTTAGAAGAATTGAATCCTGAAAATGCCACTGAATACC
>CAJXTP010000249.1 GCA_913061335.1 uncultured Loktanella sp. | reverse complement strand
AGATGTAGAGAGGTCTCGTGGGCTCGGAGATGTGTATAAGAGACAGCCTATGAAGAGATGATCGCGCGCGATACCATACCTGAATGGTTGTGAATTAGGGAGACGGCAGCTGGCCCCATGGGACCCAAACGATAGCCATTTGACATGGCCGGTTTTTGCAACCCGCTGCGGGATTGTGGCCGAACGCGCTGTGCGTTGCTTTTGGCCGCTTTGGTCAGTTCTGTTTTTGCTTTTGGCCCCGCTGATGTTTGGCTGGCAGGATTTACTGTCACTGGAGGCGTTTTGGGCGCTGGCTGTACTGGCGATTTTGGCAGTGCTGGCCGCAACCGTGTGGGGGCTGCGTCGTTTCCGCTGGCCTGCAAAGACCGAGGCCGTTGCCCGCGTTGATGCCGCCATGCCCGGTCGCCCTATTGCTGCGATGGCCGATGCCCAAGCGATTGGCCGTGGTGATCCTGCGTCAGAGGCGGTTTGGAACGCGCATATTGCCCAGATGAAGCTGGCGAGCCGTGATGCGCGTGCTGTTGAACCGGATTTGCGGGTGTCGAGCCGTGACCCTTATGGGCTGCGGTTTATGGCGCTGTTGTTTTTTGTTGCCGCCTTGATGTTCGGCTCGTTTTTGCGGGTTGGATCGGTGGGCGAGGTCGCATTGGGCGGCGATGCGTTGGCCACTGGTCCGGTTTGGGAGGGCTGGGTTGAGCCGCCTACATATACGGGCAAGCCTGCGATTTATTTGAATGATGTGCCTGTTGGACTGTTGGTCGTGCCTGCGGGCAGTAAAATCACATTGCGCCTGTATGGTGAAGTTGGTGCGTTGACCGTCGCCGAGACGATATCTGGCCGCACAGAGGATTTGGGCGCTGCATCTGAGGCCCAACAGACGTTTATTGCTGCAAGTTCGGGCCGTTTGGCGATTGACGGTGAAAACGGTGCCGCGTGGGATATTCGCATTATTGCCGATACGCCGCCTGCTGTGGACCTGATTGGTCCGGTTGAGGCTGATGCGATGGGCGAGATGTCGCAGCCGTTTCAGGCGATTGATGACTATGGCGTTGAAAGCGGTGCTGCGGTGATTGCGCTTGATCTGGGGGCGGTTGATCGTCGGTATGGTTTGGCTGTGGACCCCGATGGTGTGATCCCGTTGGTGCTTGATCTACCGATGCCGTTTAACGGGGACCGTGCTGATTTTGAGGCGTTTTTGGTTGAGAACTTGTCCGAGCATCCGTTGGCGAATTTGCCTGTGACCTTGTCGATGTCGGTCACAGATGCGTCGGGCCAGATCGGTGACAGCATTCCTGAGCAGATGATTTTGCCGGGTCGCCGATTTTTTCAGCCTTTCGCCAAGGCAGTGATCGAGCAGCGCCGTGATTTGATGTGGGCCCGCGCGAATGCCCCGCAGATCGCACTTGTGATGCGCGCCATTTCGCACCGCCCTGAAGGTCTGTTTTCGAATGAGACGACGTATTTGCGGATGCGCACGATTATTCGCCGCCTTGAAAATTATACCGATTTGGGTCTGACCGATGATGCGACGGCTGAGATTGTGCAAGCGATGTGGGACTTGGCTATTCAGCTTGAGGATGGCACGTTGGCTGACGCCCGCAAGCGCCTTGCCCGCGCCCAAGAGCGGCTCGCCGAGGCGATGCGCGATGGTGCTTCGGACGCCGAGATCGCGGAGCTGATGCAGGAACTGCGCGACGCCACCAATGATTACATGCAGATGCTTGCCGATCAAATGGAGCCGACTGACGGCACCGATCAGGCGGATAGTGGCGATGATGAGGGCGCACAGATACGCCAAGACGAGCTGCAGGCGTTGATGGACCGTATCCAAGAGTTGATGGAAGAGGGCCGTATGGCCGAGGCTGCCGAACTGATGGAGCAGCTTAATGAGATGATGGAAAACCTGCGCATCACCCAAGGCGAGGGCGGCGAGGGCGGTCCGCGCACCCCAGGGCAGCAGTCGATGGACGATTTGGCCGAAACATTGCAGGACCAAGAAAATTTATCCGACGAGGCGTTCCGCGAATTGCAGGACCGCGCCAATCAGCAGGGCCAGCAGCCGCAGGGTGGTGATCAGGGTGGCGAACAAAACCAGCAGCCAAGCGAAAACGGCGAGCAGCCCGGTCAGGATGGTCAGCAAGGGCAGGGCCAAGGCGTCGGTGAAGACGGCACATCTGGTCAGCAGGGCGACAAGGGAACAGGCGGTGAGGGCGAGGGTCAGCAGGGGTCGCTTGCGGATCGTCAGCAGGCGTTACGTGATGAATTACAGCGTCAGCGTGATGGTTTGCCGGATTTGGAGGGCGAAGCAGGTGACATTGCCCGCCAGTCATTGGACCGCGCAGATGGCGCAATGGACGGTGCCGAGGAGGCGTTGCGCAATGGCGATATGGCCGAAGCGATTGACCGTCAGGCCGAGGCGATGGATGCCCTGCGTAACGGAATGCGGTCATTGAACCAAGCGCTGGCACAGAACAATTCGTCCGAGCCAGGACAAGGTACTGAGCGTGGCGAGGCGCAGGGCCGCACGGTGCCGACCCGTCGTGATCCGTTGGGTCGCGAGTTGGGTAACACTGGCCAGTTTGGCACCGACGAGCGCTTGTTGCAGGGCGACGATGTGTACCGCCGCGCAGAACAGATTTTGGATGAAATCAGACGCCGATCTGCCCAGCAGAACCGCCCCGAAATAGAACGTGATTATCTGCGTCGGCTGCTAGATCAGTTCTAGGCGTCGGCGGTCATGGCGTTCACCATGCTTTGCAAATTGAGGTCAATCCACAGGCGCAGTGCGTCAACGGCTTCCACGTAATTGTCCAATGTCGGCACCAACGCGGGGACCAAGTCTGAAATCTGCGGCGCGAAAGCATATGTTGCGGCGAGCAGTGTTAAGATGAGCAGAACGCCAAAGAATCCGGTGCGAAAACTACGTCGGCTTTTGATTTTGGCAACTTCCATCGGGGCGTCTGACGGTGTGCGTTCGGCGTCCGAGCGCAGGCTAGAATTAATTTCTTCAATGTCCGGGAGCAGTGCGCGCCGTGATGCGGCCGCGGTTTCTTCTTGGGCTGCGGCGATCTCTTCACCCTTTAGGTGGGCGATGCGGCGCAGTGTTTCTTGGGCGCGCTGATCAGGGGCGGCTGATGCGGCATCAAGACCCAAATCCGGTTGGCTTTCGACGCTGACGTCGGCCTCGCGGCGGCGCGCATCTGCTTCGCGTGCGGCCTCTTCGCGCAGGATGTCTGCGATCGCGGGGTCTAATTCCTGACGCTGGGGCTGTTTTGGCTCAGGCGCAGTGTCTTCGGTATCGGTCCAAGAGGTTGTATCTTCATCCGTGGTTCCGGATGGCAGTTCAGCGGGAACGTCGAAAAATGCGTCTTCAATATCGGATGCGCCATAGCTTTCGAACCATGTGTGCCCACAGTTTGAACATTGCACATCACGGCCATCCTGAGGAATGACATCATCCGCCACCTCATATTGTGCACCACAGTTTGGACAAATTAGCCGCATTTTCAGTCCCTTCGCGCCCATCACCCTGCATCTTTGCAAGGCTTTGTTGCTCAGTATTTACCCTTAGAAAAAAGAAAGGCAAAGGAAATGCGACTGTTGGGGGTGCCAAAACATTGTAACCTGTTGCAAATTTGGGCAAACCGGGGGGGTAGACCCCAAAGGATGATCTAGTGATTGAGTTCGAAAATGTTGCGTATACTTATGGTGGTGCAGAGCTGTTTTCGCAGGTGTCGCTGACCCTGGCCGTGGGGTCGTTTCATTTTCTGACCGGCCCATCGGGTGCGGGCAAGACGACGTTGTTAAAGCTGTGTTACGGCGCATTGCAGGCCACAGCAGGCCACGTGCATCTGTTTGGCGATGACGCCGCCACAATGGACCGCGACGCGGTCGCGTTGTCCCGGCGCCGTATCGGTGTTGTTCATCAAGACTGTCAGTTTCTGGACCACCTGTCTGTCGCCGATAATATTGCGCTGCCGTTGACCGTGTCTGGCCGCGAAGCCGAATCCGCTGGCAATCTTGATGACCTGATCGGTTGGGTTGGATTACGAGGGCAAGCCGCTCAGTTACCGCCGCAACTGTCGGGTGGTGAACGCCAGCGCGCAGCTTTGGCCCGCGCGGTCATCATGTCCCCTGATGTGATTGTCGCCGACGAGCCGACGGGCAACGTAGATTGGGAAATGTCACAGCGGTTGCTGACGTTGTTGATCGAGCTGAACCGCATGGGTAAAACGGTGATTATTGCCACCCACGATATGAACCTGATCCGCGCTGCAAAGTCACAGGTCAGCACGCGTGTGCTGCGCCTAAAAGACCGCAGATTGATGCAGGCAGGGGTCGAGTTATGAGGATTGATCTTGGCCGGCTTTTCGATTTAATCGCGGGTGATCCGCAGGCGGACCGTGCCGTGCCGCCGACTGGTTTTACCGCTCGTCTGACGCTTTTCACGGCTGGCTCAATGGCGTTTTTGGCGGTGTTTGCGATGGCCTTGTCGCTGGCCCTGTCTCTTATACACATCTC
>CAJXTP010000248.1 GCA_913061335.1 uncultured Loktanella sp. | reverse complement strand
TCGTCGGCAGCGTCAGATGTGTATAAGAGACAGCATGAGACAGCCCAGCGCAGCCGACGCTTTCTGGGAAATTGCAGGCGTAGAACCCAAGGTCTAGGGTCTTTTGCTTAATTTCTTGTGCGATCTCGGCGGGGACTTCGCCGGTGCGTTCAACAAGGTCTTCGTGTGGGTAAATCTCTTTTTCCACGAACGAGCGCACGGTGTCCGCAATCATTTGGGATTCGTCTGAGAGGCCATAGATCATTTGAGGTTAAGTCCTTTTGCGGGCGGCCAATCGGGCGCGCATTTTGTCTTTTGATGCGGAAGTTCCGTCGTGGAAAGAGCCGAACCATTTGTCCCACGGCACATCAAGATTGCCATAGTTGCATTCGAAATACCGGTGGTGGATTTGATGGTGGAACATGCCCAGATGCACCCGCTTTTTGTTGCGGAACCAGAGCCCTTCGAACCCTGTGTGCGTGGTCACAGCAGACAGCGCATAGAACATCAGGTGAAAAATGAGGTGCGCGGGGTGCGTCGCGACGGCGAAGTGGATGATGATCGTTCCGAAGTAGAACAGGTGTTCGACGGGGTGCATCGACAGCCCCGACCACGGCCCGACGTCAGTGTTGCGGTGATGCAGCGCGTGAAATCGGTAAAGCGCGTTTGTGTGCAGCAGCCGGTGAATCCAGTAGAAATAAAGGCTTTCCCAGACGGGGATCAGGAAAAAGATTGCGATGAACCAAACGCGGTTGTCCCCCCATGTCAGGGTTCCTGCGTATCCGTTTGCCATGCTCCACCAAACCAGTGCCTCGAGCGCCGACCAGATTGTCACGCCTGATGCCAGCGACCATGTCATGTTGTCGAGCACTTGCGAGTTGAAGGTGAACATCCGTCCTTTGCGCGGGAATGGGCGCGGGTCGTATTTTTTGTCGTCGCCTTGCATGGCGTAAGCGTGGAACCAAAGGTGCAGCGAACCTGCGACAATGCAATACAGGATGAAGTTGCGCGCAAAGATCAGGCCGATCCAGCCGAGGCTGAATGTCTCGGTTTGTGCGAGCGTTGGGCTTGCCCAGAAATAGCTCGCGACTGCGAGACCCGCGATGCACAGGTTGATCGTGATGATGAACCAGCTGTCGAAATACCACCGGAACGCAGCCATAGGTTTGGGTGGCCATTGCCAAAGAGGAGAGACTTGGATTGGCCCGTCGGGCGCGTGGTTCCATTCTTTCCTATTTGTCAAAGTTGGACCCTTCGTCCGTCAGGATCGCCTTAAGTTCGGACAGGTGCCGCTCGTCTTGTTCTGGATAATCCGCCAGCTCTTGGCTGGTTTTGGTCGCGATGTCATGCGCGATCATCCGCAGGGGTTGTCCGGTTTGCAGCGCGCGGATGTAAGTTTCGCAGGCCCGTTCGAAATAGTAGAGTCTATTAAAGGTTTCTGCGACCGTATCGCCGATAATCATGATGCCGTGGTTGCCCATGACCATGACTTTATCTTTGGGGTCCGAAAGCAGGGTGGCGCAGCGCGCGCCTTCTTCCTCGAATGCCAAGCCGCCGTAGTTTTCGTCGACCACTTGTCGTCCGTAGAATGTGCAGGCGTTCTGATCGATTGGTGGTAAGCGGCTATCGGCAAGCGTCGCCAAAACGGTCGCGTGGATCGAATGCACATGCATGCAGCAACGTGCATGCGGCACGCCGCGGTGGATGCCCCCATGCAAGCCCCACGCCGTCGGGTCGGGCGCATCTGGTCCGGTCAGCGTTTCAGGGTCGTTGGCGTCAACGATGATCATATCGCTCGCTTTGATCCGGCTGAAATGTGCTTGATTGGGGTTCATCAGGAACTTGGTCCCGTCATCATTGATCGCGAGGCTAAAGTGGTTGGCGACCCCTTCATGCATGTTCAGCCGTGCGGTCCATCGAAAAGCAGCGGCCAGATCAACCCGTTCTTGCCAGAATTCCATATTGTCGCGCATGATGTTCTCCTTGGTGTGTTGCGTCGATATTTGCAGCGGATCAAAGTTCGTTCAAGCCTGAATGCGACATCCGTGCCGTACTTGATCATTCGACAGATATGAGGGATGCCTGATCTGGATAACTTTACGAGGAGCCACCCCATGGAACAGCCAATTTGCCTTGTTGGTATTGGAAAGATCGCTGTTGATCAGCACGTACCTGCGATTGCGGCGAGTGGTGACTGGACCTTGGCCGCGACGGTTAGTCGTGCGGGCACTGTTGAAGGTGTTCCATCATATTCGGATTTCGATGCACTGCTGGCTGAGCGTCAAGATATTCGCACCGTTTCATTGTGTTTGCCGCCTGTCCCGCGCTACGACTATGCCGCGCGCGCAATTGCCGCTGGCCGCCATGTGATGCTGGAAAAACCACCGGGTGCAACGCTGGCCGAGGTGCAGGATTTGCAGGCGATGGCTGCTGCCCAAGGTGTATCGCTTTATACAACGTGGCATAGCCGTATGGCCAAAGGTGTTGCGGCTGCGAAGGCATTTTTGTCAGATAAGATCGTCACTGGTGGTCATATCGATTGGAAAGAAAATGTGCGCCGTTGGCATCCTGATCAAGACTGGATCTTTGAGCCGGGCGGCATGGGTGTGTTTGACCCCGCCAGCAACGCGTTGTCGATTTTGACCGATGTTCTGCCAGCCCCTGTGCATATCAAAAGCGCCGAGCTGCGGTTTCCAGAAAATAGGTTCACGCCAATTGCCGCCTCTGTTCAGTTTAGTGGTGATCTGACGATGGAGCTGGATTGGTTAAAAGAAGGTCAGCAGATGTGGGAGATAACCCTGCGCGCTGGCGATGATGTCGTGGCCTTGTTGGACGGCGGTAATCGCTGTGTGATCAATGATGTGGAGGTCGCGGGAACGACGTTGGAAGAATATCCCGCGCTTTATGATCATATGGCAACGCTTGTGCGCGAAGGGTGGTCCGACGTGGATTTGGCCCCAATGGTGCATGTGTCGGATGCAATGACATTGGGTAAACGTATCAACGTCGCCCCATTTTCGTTTTAGGGCGCAAGCAACCTGCGCAGGGTGTGATCCAGAAATATCGCAGCCCCAGGGTAGGGATCGTCGGACCCTAACACGGCCCGAACTTGCACGTCGAAATCAGCGTAGTGCTGTGTTTGTGACCAGATCAAGAATATCAGGTGATAAGGGTCTATTGCGGCTATTTTGCCATCATTAACCCATGTTTGGATGACTGCTGACTTCTCGTCCACCAATGACTGGAGCGCAGGAAATGTGTACTCTAATCGCGGTGCGCCTTGCAGGATTTCATTGGCGAATAGCCTGCTTTCGCGCGGGTAGTCGCGGCTAAGGTCTAGCTTGCGCTGCGCATAGGTCAGGATTTCCGCGATCGGATCGCCCGTGGCGTCCATATCCCGCAAGGGATCGAGCCAAAGGTCCAGCAAAGACGCAAGCACCTCTTGGTGAATCGCTTCTTTCGAGGGGAAATAATACAGCAAGTTTGGTTTCGACAATCCAGCCGCTGTGGCGATTTGGTCAACCGTGGCACCGCGGAACCCAAATTGTGAAAAGACGTCTAGTCCCGCAGACAGGATTGTGGAACGGTTTTTTTGCTGTATGCGGGTCGCTGTTTTTGTCATATTCCACCCATCGTGGCATAGTTTTATTCTGATGACACTGAAAACATGACAAGGACCCAGACTCAATGACGATCAGCTTGGACGATAGTAATATGTCGGTGATAAAAGGAGGCTTGTTGGTCGGGTTATTCGTTTTGTCCGCATGTGCCCGTCCCGTGGTTGAACCGTTGATGTTGCCCCCGTCTGTTGATGCAGCGATCCCGTCGGACATTGATCGGTCAGAGGTGAACCGCGATCCTGATGGGTGTTATTTCTATACCTTTGCGTCCGCGCTGTTTGTGGTTCGTGACCGCACAGGCGCCCAGATTTGCATAACTACCTGAGGTGTCGCATTTGGGATGGTCAGCTGCTTTGAACAGTGGTTGTTTCTGCCAAATGCTTGGGGGCTTTTAAATGACGTATCTTTTGGGTGTCGATACCGGTGGTACGTATACTGACGCGGTGATTTTGGATGAAGCCACGGATGCTGTTTTGGCAAGCGCCAAGGCGCTGACGTCCCGTCCAGATTTGGCCGTTGGGGTTGGTGCCGCGATTGATGCCGCATTGGCTGATGCAAAGATTGATCCTGCGGATGTCGCGATGGTTTCATTGTCCACTACGCTTGCGACGAATGCGTTGGTTGAAGGTCAGGGTGGACGTATCGCGCTGGTGTTTATCGGGTTTGATCCTGCCGAATTGGGTCGCGCTGGTCTGACGGATGCGTTGCGTGGTGATCCAGTGATCGCATTGGCTGGTGGCCATTCCCATGCGGGTACAGAAGTTTTTCCTTTGGATATGGGCGCGCTGGAAACCGCTGTGCGCGGCCTTGATGCGGGTGTCACCGGGTTTGCCATTGCTGCAAGTTTCGCGACCCGCAACGCTGCACATGAGGTTGCTGCCCGTGATCTTATTCGTGATTTGATAGGGAAACCTGTGACCTGTTCGCATGAGCTGTCGTCTGCGCTGGGCGGACCGAAACGTGCGT
>CAJXTP010000247.1 GCA_913061335.1 uncultured Loktanella sp. | reverse complement strand
GCTCGCCGCCGATGTATCCAATTGCGCACGTGCTTCGGCCAATTCCGCGGCCGTTGTCTGTTGAAGACCCAAAGCTGCCAACAAGCGTACATCCAAATCTTCGCCCTCTGACAACGCGCGGGTCATGCCATTTTCAGCGTTCTGTTGCGCCAAAAGAGCAGCCGCCAACTTCATATCCAGATTGGCACCGGCCGCATTTGCTGCAGCCAATAAAGTCAGCGTATTTTCCGCCTCGCGGCGCTTTTCTTCGAGCGACAGCGACATGGCGGTCAATTCCGCATCTGCGTTTTCAAGCCGCGCACGCAGTGCTTGCGCCGCAGCTGCATCGACCAATTTGGTCGCCTCAAGTTCCAAAATTAGCGTGGTGTTCGTATCACGACCCGTTTCCAGATCAGCAATTAAGGCTTCCAGTGCGTTACGTCGCGCAGCGGCTAATCTTGCGGCCTCGGTTCCTGCATCAATTTCGGTGCGGGCTTGGGCCAACGCAAGATTCAAAGCTTCTTGATCGGTCAAAAGTTGTGTTTGCGCGCCTTCCAAATCGGCGATCGCTGCGCGGGCGTCAGATCGATCAGCCAACAGGCCCGCGACTTGTGCCTCAAAACCTGTGATCTGGTTTTGGGCGACAACTAGTGCCACTTCGGTGTCGTCGCGCTGCTGGGTCAACAGAGAAATCAAATTTGACTGCGCATTTGATGTGTCCGTCACGTCGGCCAGAGTGGTTGTGAGCGACGCGCTGCGATCTTGTTCAAGGCCAAGCCCCGACGCCAGCGTTGATATCTCGGCGGCCAGCTCATCCAATCGAGATGCTTGTCCTGTGATCGTTTCTCGCAGAACAAATTGGATGACCATAAAGATAGTCAGCACGAACATCAGGACCAACAATAGTCCGGTCATGGCGTCTACAAAGCCCGGCCAGATGGCGTTTTGGGAACGCCCCGATGAACGTCGGCTTAGTGCCATCGTCAGGTTCGATCGTTAGGCGGACGGCCCCGCCCAGAACGAATAGCCCGTGTCAGCCCAGCAATATCGGTACGCAGATCGGCAACAGTTTCCTGGCGACCCGCTGACATTTCTTCCAATATACGTAACATTTGCACATCGATGGACCGCAACCGCATCCGGCTTTCGGCATCAATGCCATCCACACCGCTGTCACGCAGCTTTTCGATCAAACGATCTTGGCCTTCTGCCACACGGGTCAAAAGGTCATTCGTGGCGTCACTGCTTCCGCTGCTCTTTGTCTCTGACATGGCTTGGGTCAATGCCCCAAGATGGTGGTTCAGGCTTGATTGCTGGGCCTCTAACTGCTGCGCCATGTGGTTCATGAATTCGACCATAATACCGGTCTCGGTGCCGGTCTCATCGCCGGATGAGAAACCAAGGCGTGTGATTGTTGAGAGCCATTCTTCAAGCTCGCGGTAAAACCGGTTTTGCCCATGAGACGCAAAGAGTTCGAGCAAGCCCACAACAAGCGAGCCTGCCAGCCCTAAAAGAGATGATGAAAATGCGGTGCCCATGCCGCCAAGCTGGCTTTCGAGGCCAGATTGCAACCGCGCAAAAATATCTGCGCCGTCTTCGCCGTCGGCAGGGTTGAGCGACCTGATCGTCTCGACCAACGCCGGCACCGTCGTTGCAAGTCCGTAAAACGTCCCCAAAAGGCCAAGGAAAATCAGCGTGTTACCAATGTACCGTGTGATTTCTCGGTCTTCGTCAATCCGCTGAGCGACTGAGTCCAAGATTGAGCGGCCAGACGAAGACGACATCTGCATCCGCGCGCCGCGTGACCGTAAAAGCGTGGCCAACGGGGCCAACAAGCCCGGTGCTGCTGCAGATTCCGCGCTGCCCCTATGGTTGGTGAACCCCTCGATCCACTTGACCGACCGCATTAATTGCCCGACTTGACCAAAACACGACAAAACTCCCAAGATGAACACGAGCAAAATGCCCCCATTCAGATAGGGATTCGACCAAAAAATGGCGGTGATTTGCGTAATTCCGACGTACAGACCAAAGCCCACGGCCCCCAACACGATCACCATCGAAATGATCTGACGAAAAGGTTGTGTAAACTGCGGCTCGGCCTCGGGTTCCCTCGTTTCTGTCACGACGAAAGGGTCCTTGTGATTGTTGTTAACGCCACCTTAATGAAGCCCGCGTCAAATCCCAAATAAATTCGGCCCTTGATCAGGTTACTGACCGACAATTATCCGGACCCGGTCCACCAACCACGTCATATCGTCATCGCGGATGTCCATTTGGGTCAGATGTGCCGCAGTGTTGTACAAATATTCGGTATTTGGGCCACGCCCGCCAACCGCGCGTGCAATCATTTTGGCCTGTGTTTCCAGATCAAAATGGCAATACTGCACATGATCAGGGTCGATCACATAGGCCAGTGCGTCGAGCGTGGCATCACCCACCTGCAACTGCACGATTTCTTCGACATAAGCCGACGAAATCAATTCCCGTTCGCGTAGCATCGCAAGCACCGCAACTTCTTCTTCAGGTTTTACCTGAAAAGCCACGCCAGTGCATTGCGCCCCCGAATTTGCATCAAGTGCAAGCACCAAACCCGGATCGTCATCAGTCCCGCGGTGGTGAATCGACAGCATACAAAAACTGCGGGTGTAGTCGCATAGCACAGCCGTTTTGACCTGCGCCGGCTCAAACCCTGGGTTCCACAAAAGTGAACCGTATCCAAATACCCATAATGCCATGTGACTGGTCCTTTTGTGATGCCCTGTATAAACACGCCCAACGGAACGCGCCAAGGGGGAACCATGCGTAGACTAACATTGATCGTGATCGCCCTTGCCGGGATCTACAGTGGCTATTGGTTCATTGGCGCGTCTGCGACCGAACGCGCAGCGAACGCGCAGCTGAGTGAATTGAACACCGCAGGTTGGACGGTTGAATTCACAGATTTATCCACTGCAGGATTTCCGTCCCGGTTTGATACATCGTTGACTGACCTTCATCTCGAAAGCCCAGATCGCCGCACGGTTTGGGACGCCCCGTTTGTGCAGGCATTATCCCTATCGTACAAACCAAACGAAGTCATCTTGGCCCTCCCCGATCAACAAACCCTGATCCACGGCGGCGTTCCCCTCGACATCGCTTCGTCTGGCCTACTGGCAAGCCTAACGTTTGCCCCAACACCCGCGCTGGGACTTGTGAACCTGACGGCTGAAACTGGCCCATTAACGATGAGCGGCCCAAACAGCGTTATATTTTCAGCAACCAAGGGCATTGCAGCGCTGCGGTTGGCTGGGCCCACCGAAAACCAATATGATGCTTACCTTGATCTAGACGGCTTTACGTTGCCCAGTGACTTGCGCCGAATTCTGGACCCCGCAGGCAAACTACCGACCAGTTTTGCGCAGATCACGTTGGATAGTTCGATCGTCTTTGACCACCCCATCGATCGATTTTCACCGGTGTTTCCCCCCCGTCTCACCCAGATCACCCTAAACGGAATGACCGTCACATGGGGTGATTTGCAGTTGCGCGGAAAGGGCGAGGTCACGGTCGACATATCGGGTATTCCGACTGGTCGGATAACCATATCTGCCCAGAACTGGCGTGAGCTGATCGGCTTGGCCGTCAATACAGGCCTTCTTGACCAAGGCGTCGCGAATACGGCCCAAAATATGGGTGCCGTACTGGCCGGAGGCAGTGCGGTGCTGTCGGTGCCAATTACGTTCCAGAATGGCCTGATGTCGCTCGGTCCAATTCCGCTTGGGCCTGCACCACGGCTTTTTTAGGATTGCCCAAACATACCAGTAAGCGCCCGACGCACCAGCGCAGTGACCGAAGGCCGTTTGACGGCGTGAAACGGAAGTGGGCGACAGACTTCAATGGCGGCGACCCCGACGCGCGCGGTCAGCGCGCCGTTGATCACGCCCTCGCCGAACCTGCGCGAAACTTTGGACAGCACGCCACCGCCTGCAACTGATCCGATTAGATCATCGCCAACGGCCACTGCCCCTGTCGCAACCAGATGGGTCAAAACAGTGCGGGTGAGCCGCCAACTGCCAAGCACGCCAGACCGCCCGCCATATACTTCTGCGATACGCCGGATCATGCGCAGATTGGCTGTAAGCGCGGTAAACACATCCGCCAATGCCAGCGGCACGATGGCCGTGACTGTTGCCACTTGGCGTGCTGCAGCCTCGACTTCTCTCATTGCAGCCGCATCAAGCGGGACAAGCAACGTCGTTTCCGCAAGTCCCAAAAGGCCATCCGCATCCAAGACATCGCCTGATTGTTCGGTCAACCGCGCCCGTCCCCAGGCAGTGTCATCACGCGATGCATACAGGCGGTTTAGCTCGGCAATGACATCGCGGGCTTGACCAAGTTCATTCTGGGAGATCGCTACCGTTGCCAGCTGGTGCACGCCATCAAGGCGGCGCAGACGCGCAAATGCGGCCAGTTCTCGTAAGGCTATACTGCCCAAGACAACACAAAATAAGCTTATAAGTCCAAGCGCAATTGCGCCTAAGATAGGCGACCTCGCGAGCAAACCGTTGACGTAATCATAAGCAGCCAATGACGTGGTAAAACCAACTAGACCCAACAGC